>DATFXS010000876.1:0-5364 GCA_035315605.1 Polyangia bacterium | reverse complement strand
ACGGCCCGACGGCTGGCTCGGCGGCCCCGCCCACGACGACGCCGCCGCCCATGGGCGGCGGCGCGCCCCCGCCCACCGCTGGCGGCTGGCACGGTCCGACCGCGGGCAACCCGCCGCCCGGCCATGGCGGCACGCCTCCCGGCTGGGGCGCTCCGCCTCCGGGCCAGTCGAACTTCGGCACGCCGCCGGGCCGCGTTCCTCCGACCGGTGGCCCTCCCGGACAGGGCGGCGCGATGCCGCCTGGACACATGGGCGGCGGAGCGCCGCCGATGGGCGGCGGTAACGCCTATCGCCAGCCGGGTCCAGGACCGGGCGGGCCCGCTCCCTCGATGGGCGGCGGCCATAGCTACGGCGGTGGTCCGATGGGAGCGTCGGCGCACGGACCGAACACGGCGTCGCCGGGCGGCAGCCGCCCGTCGCCGATTCCGGTTCAGTCGTCGCCGGGCCCCTCGCGCGGCAAGAAGAAGTAGCGCCGCCGACCCGCTGGTCGCACGATCGCGACGAAGAGGCGCCCGCCCGGGCGCCTTTTTTTTACAGGATGTACTGGGAGAGGTCCTCGTCCTTGAGGATCCCTTCCAGGCGTTCGCGGACGTAAGCGGCGGTGATCGGAATCGTGGTCTGGCCCAGCTCGGGCGCCTCGAACGCCAGATCGTCCAGCACGCGTTCCATGATCGTGTGCAGCCGGCGCGCGCCGATGTTCTCCATGCGCGCGTTCACGAGCGTCGCGATGCGCGCGATCTCCGCGACCGCGTCGGGACGGATGTCGAGCGTCACCTTCTCCGTCGCGAGCAGCGCCGTGTACTGCTTCGTCAGCGCGTTCTCGGGCTCGGTCAGGATGCGAACGAAGTCCTGGTCCGACAGCGACTCCAGCTCGACCCGAATGGGGAACCGTCCTTGCAGCTCGGGGATCAGGTCCTTCGGCTTCGACACGTGGAAGGCGCCGGCCGCGACGAACAGGACGTGATCCGTCTTGAGCGGGCCGTACTTCGTCGACACCGTCGAGCCCTCGACGATCGGCAGCAGATCGCGCTGGACCCCTTCACGCGACACGTCCGGACCGTGACCGCCCGATTCTCGCCCGGCGACCTTGTCGATCTCGTCGATGAAGATGATGCCGGCCTGCTCGGCGCGACGGATGGCGTCCTTTTGCAGGCGCTCGAGATCGATCAGCTTCGTCGCCTCTTCGTCGGTCAGCGCATCCAGCGCCTCCGGCACCGAGAGGCGGCGCCGCTTGGTGCGGCGCTGCCCCTGCGGAAACATGTCACGCAGGTTCAGCACCATCTCCTCCATGCCCGTGCCGGAGAAGACATCGACGAAGGACGGCGGCGCGTCGGCGGTGTCGATCTCGACCATCTTCTCGTCCAGCTTGCCGTCGCGGAGCAGGCGGCGCAGGTTCTCGCGGGTCGCGTTGTCGGGCGGCGGCTCCGGCGCCGGCGCGGGCGGCGCCGCGCCTGGCAGGCCGCCCGGGCCCACGGGCCGCTGGCGCGGCGCCGGCGGCAACAGCACGTCGAGCAGCCGCTCCTCTGCGTTCTCCCGCGCGCGCGGCCGCAGCCGCTCGCGCTCCTCCTCACGCAGCATCGACACCGCGGTCTCGGCCAGGTCGCGCACCATCGAATCGACGTCGCGCCCGACGTAGCCGACTTCGGTGAATTTCGACGCCTCGACCTTGATGAACGGGGCCCCGGCCAGGCGCGCCAGCCGGCGCGCAATCTCCGTCTTGCCGACGCCCGTCGGGCCGATCAGCATGATGTTCTTGGGCGCGATCTCGTCGCGCATCGGCGGCGCCACCTGCTGGCGCCGCCAGCGGTTGCGCAGCGCGACCGCCACCGCCCGCTTGGCGGCCTTCTGGCCAACGATGTAGCGATCCAGCTCCTCGACGATCGCGCGCGGGGTCAGATCCTGCGCGCGGCGGCCCGTCCCGCCGCCGGACGTCGTCATCGTCGTCGTCATGGGCCGAGCTCCTCGAAGACCAGCACACCGTTCGTGTAGATGCAGATCTCCCCGGCGATGGTGAGAGCGCGCTCCGCGATCTCGCGCGCGGAAAGCTTGGTGGCGCCGAGCAGCGCGCGCGCCGCCGACAACGCATACGGCCCGCCCGATCCGACCGCGGCCGCGTCCACGTCGGGCTCGATCACGTCGCCCGTGCCGGAAAGGAGCAGCGTCTTCTCCCGATCCGCGACCAGCAGCAGCGCCTCGAGCCGGCGCAGCACGCGGTCGGTGCGCCAGTCCTTCGCCAGCTCGACCGCCGCGCGCGCGAGATTGCCGTTGAATTCCTTCAAGCGGGCCTCGAACTTCTCGAACAGAGTCAGGCCGTCCGCGGCGCTGCCCGCGAAGCCTGCGAGGACCCGGCCGTCGCCGAGGCGCCTGATCTTGCGCGCGGACGCCTTGACGACAGTGTTGCCCATCGTCACCTGCCCGTCGCCGCCAATCACGACGTGGCCGTCGCGGCGAACGGCGAGGACCGTCGTCGATCGAATCTTTTCGGTGCTCATGATGCTTTCGCTCTCGGGTGCGCCTTGTCGTAGACGGCCATCAGATGGTCGATGTCGACGTGCGCGTAGCGTTGCGTGGTGCGCAGGCTGGCGTGACCGAGCATCTCCTGGATGGCGCGCAGGTCTGCCCCCTCCCCCAGCAGGTGGGTCGCGAAGCTGTGCCGCAGGGCGTGGGGCGAGACGCGCGGCGTGCCCGTCACCTGTTCGCGGCGCGTGAGCAGCCGGCGCACCGCACGGGGGCCGAGGCGCAGCCCGCGGCGGCTGACGAACAGCGCCGCGCCCGCGCCCGTCCGGCCCGCGCCCTTGCCGGGCCGGGCCGACGCGATACGCGCGGTCCGATGCATGGCGTAGGCGTCCAGCGCGGCGCGCGCCTTGCCGCCCAGCGGGACGATGCGGTCCTTGCGCCCCTTGCCCTGGCGGACGCGGACGTAGGCGCGGCCGCCGTCGATCTCGATGTCGCCGACGTCCAGCCCGCACGCCTCCGAGACCCGCAGCCCGGCGCCGTAGATCACCTCGAACAACGCGGCCTCGAGCGCCACCTGGTCGGGGCTGGCGTCGGGACGCGGCCCCTTGCCGTCGAGAAGGCGGCCCACGTCCTCCTTGCCGAGGAACATCGGCAGCCGCTTGGCGCGCTTGGGCGCGCGCAGCGCCGCCACGGGGCTGCTGCGCAGAAGCCGGCGGCGCACCGCCAGCCGGAAGAACGCCCGCAACGAGGACAGCTTCCGTCCGATGGTCACGGCGTCGTTGGCTCCATGAAGCGACGCAAGGTAGGAGCGGCACACCGCCACGTCAAGCTCGGCGAGCGCGGGCGCGTGACCCAGCGTCTTCGTCGCGTGCGCCACCAGCTCTTCGAGATCGTGCAGGTAGGCCCGCAGCGTGTGCGCCGACGCGCGCTTCTCCGCCGTCAGGTACTGGCGGAACGTCGCGAGCGCTTGCTCCATGGCGACGCGATCGTAGCGCAGCGGCGGTCACTCCGCGAATCAAGGGCTGTTAACATTCGTGGTTCATGGCTGCCGGCGCCCCGGATGTCTCCCCAGACGCCACCCCTCGCCCGGGGGTTGCCCCCGCCTGTCCGCTGTTCGGCGCGTGCGGGGGTTGCCAGTATCAGCACCTCGCCTACGAGGACCAGCTCGCGCTCAAGACCGACCGTGTCCGCGGCCTGTTCGCGGCGATGGCGGCCGACGTCGCGGCCTGTGTCCCCTGCCCGGCGCCGTACGGCTATCGCTCGAAGCTGACGCCGCACTTCGCGCGCCCGCGCCCGGATCGCGAGCCGGCCATCGGCTTTCTGCGCGGCGATCGCCGCGTCACCCTCGACGTGACCGCCTGTCCGATCGCGACGCCGGCCGTGAACGCGCGCCTCGCCACGCTGCGCGCCGAGGTGCGCGAGCGCTGGTCCGAGTACCGGCGCGGGGCGACCCTGCTGGTGCGCGAGGCGACCTCCGGCGTCACGGTCGATCCACGCGCGGTCGTGACAGAACGGGTCGGCGATCTCGAGCTGCAGTTCTTGGCGGGCGACTTCTTCCAGAACAACCCGTTCCTGCTGCCGTGCCTGGTGGAGCATGTCGCGCGGGAGGCGGCGGCGGGCGGCGCCCGTTTTCTCGTCGACGCGTACTGCGGCAGCGGCCTGCTCGGGCTGGCGGCGGCGCCGCGCTTCGAACGGGTGCTCGGCGTCGAGGTGAGCCCCAGCGCGGTCCGCTGGGCGCGCGACAACGCGAACCACAACGGGCGCCGAAACTGCGAATATCTGGCGGCCGACGCGGGCGCGGTGTTCGCCGCCATTCCGTTCGCCGGCGCCGACACGGCGGTCATCGTCGACCCGCCGCGCAAGGGGTGCGGCGACGCCTTCCTGGCGCAGCTGGCGGCGTTCGCGCCGCGAACGGTGGTCTACGTGTCGTGCAACCCCGAGACGCAGGCGCGCGACGTCGAGGCGCTGGCTTCGTCCGGATACAAGTGCGTGAGCGTGCAACCGTTCGACATGTTCCCACAGACGAAGCACGTCGAGGCGGTCGCGACGCTCGTCCTGTCGCCCGGCTAGCGCCATGCCGATGGCGCTGGTGACAATCGCCATCGCGCTCTACGGGTGGGCGCCGACGGCCGCTCGACAAGAGCAGGTGGCGCGCTTCCTCCGGCAGGGGCCGCGCATTTCAGCCAACCTGATGGAGGACGGCGGCTGGGGCCCGGAGGAGGGGCGGATCTCGAAGCTGCGCAGGCTGATCGCGATAACGCCGGACGACGATTCGCAGAAGCCCGACTTCTGGTTCCGGCTTGGCCAGGCCTGTGGATGGCACTGGCATCACTCTGTCGACGGCCATCCCTTCTCTCGAGAAAAGCGTCAGGCGCTCTTCCGGGAAGCAGTCAATGCGTATCGCGCGGCGACCCTGTTCCCGAAGTACGATCGGATCGACGGCGCGCTGTTCGAGCTGGCGCGATTGCACCTGGCCGCCGGCGACCTGGACAGCGCGCGCCCGTATGTCGATCGCCTCGCCCGGGAGCACGCCAGCTCCAGGTACGTCCCGAAGGTCGACCTGCTGTACGCGGACCAGCAGGTCGCCCGGGGCGAGCGGGCCACCGCGCTCGCCTGGTATTCGATGGCGGAGCAACGCGCTGAGGCCTCCACCCTCCCCTACGCGCACTACGCGAAGGCGTGGTGCTTCTACGCCCGAGGCGACCTCGACGCCGGTCGGTTCGAGCTCGCCGAGGCGGTTCGCACCGCCGATCAGGCGAGCAACTGGCCGTGGAATCGGATTGTCCGACGGCTGGCCGAGAGAGATCTCGGGCGGGCGCCGTAGACGGGCGGCCCCTCTCCACGACCCTCTCCCCGCTTCGCGGGGCGAGGGAGAAAGAAATCGCCTACGAGGTCGGCGGTTCCGTC
>DATFXS010000875.1:0-7153 GCA_035315605.1 Polyangia bacterium | reverse complement strand
TGCCGCGCCGTTCGAGCAGCGCCAGCTCGCCCGCGGCGTCGTTGTCGGCATGCGCGTTCAGGCGCTGTCGCTCCAGGATCTCGATCAGCGCCGGCCAGCGCCGTTCGCGGTCGTACAGCGTCGCCAGGCCGCCCAGCGCCTCCGGGTCGCGCTCGCCGCCCTCCTGCGCCAGCACCTGGTTATAGAGGGCGATCGATTCGCGCACGTCGTTCAGGCGATCGCCCGCCACCTTCGCCATCTCGATGAGGCGGGCCCGCCGCGTCGGCGCGTCGAGGTGCGGCAGCTCCTTCCGGTAGACCTCGATCAGCGGCCGCCAGGCGCGGCCCTTCGCGTAGAGGTCCTTGAGGCGCGCGCTGGTCTCGGCGTCGGTCGGATCGGCCTCGAAGATCTTCTCGAAGCTGGCGATCGCGTTGCCGTGTTTGCCCAGCTTGTCCGCCCAGAGCGCGGCGATGCGCCGGTGCAGCGCGACCTTCTCCGCCCCGTCCTTGGCGGCGTCCGCCTGCCGCGTCAGCACCTGCACCAGGTCGCCGTAGCGCCCCTGCGCCTCGTAGCGCGACGCCAGCGCCGACAGCGCCGCCGGGTGATCCGGCTTGAGCGCCAGGATGTTGAGATAGGTGTTCACCACCATCACGTCGAGGTTCAAGCGATCTCGATAGATGGCGACGATCTCGAGGTAACGACTTATCTTTTCGTCGACCTCGGTGGCCGGCACGGCGTCCAGATCGTCCTTGAGCAGCTCGAGGAGCGCGTTCCACTTCTCGGTCCTGGTGTAGAGCGCGCGCAGCGACGTCACCGCGTCGGGCAGATGCGGCTTGAGGCGCAGGAGCCCCTTCCAGATCTCGATCGCCTTGTCGGCGTGCTGCGGCCGCTTCTCCGCGGCGCGCGCCATCTCGATCCCCATCTCCACGCGGCGCTCGATGTCGCCCTCGGTCTTCTGCGCCTGCGCCAGGATGGTCAGCAGCTGGGGCAGCTCGTTCTTCTCGGTGTAGTACTGGCGATAGAACTCGACCATCTCGTGGTTCGACGCGTCCAGCTTCCGCACGCGGCGGAAGACCGCCTCCGCCATGTCGGGCTGATTGAGCCGCTTCCAGAGCAGCGTCGCCAGGTCGATCAAGAGGCCGGTGTCCTGCTCGCCGCGCTTGCTGCGCGCGGCCCCCTCCAGCACCTTCCCCAGCTCGCCCCACTCCTGCTGGCGCGTCAGCACATCGCGCACGGCGCGCAGCGCGCGCGGCTCGATCGGGTTCGCGTCCAGGGCCTTGCGGAAGTGCGTGTAGGCGTCGACCGCCCGGTTCATCTTCTCGCACAGCTCGGCGGCCGCGACCTCCGCCAGCGCGCGCTCGTCGCGATTGGCGGCGCGGTCGGCGCGCTGCGTGTACAGGGTCAGCAGCTCCTCGTTGTTCCCCTTCTCGCGCAGCAGGCGCTCGAAGTGGTTCCCGGAGCGGCGGTTGTGCGGGTCCAGCTCGAGGCTCCGGCGCAGGAACGTCTCGCCCTCCCCGTCCGCCGGCCGGTACTTGAGATGGAACTCGGCGACCGATCCGTAGAGGCTGGACGCCAGCGCCGGATCCTTGGCCCCTTCCGCTTGCTGCAAGTAACGCTTCGAGATCGGCTCCCAGTTGGCGCGAACCAGGGACATCTGCGCCAGCGACTCGGTGGCGGGCGCGTGACCGGGCGACGCGCCCAGCGCCTCCTTCACGCAGGCCTGCCCCGCCTCGTCGCGCAGAAGCTCGTCGGACAGCACGCGCCCCTTCTCGTGCAGCAGGTCGGCGCGGCGGGACGCCTCGGTTGTCCACGCCAGCTCGAGATCAATCAAGGAGGCGACCAGCTCGAAGTCGCCCCGTTCGCGGTGGAACCGGCGCGCGTCGGAGAGCGCCTTCGACAGCACGTCGGCGTCGATGCCGGCCCCGTTGCCCGGGTGGAGAGCCGCCAGGGCCTTCAGGGCCCCGCTGTCTTCGGGATGCAGCTGGAGGGTCGCGAGCGCTGCGGTGACGTCAGTGGTCATTTGGCTGGCTCTGGATAGGCCTGCCGCAAGCGCGGCAGAAAGCCGACTATAGACCCGGGGGTTTCGGTCGTTCAATGAGAAGATCCGCCTGAGATCGTGAATACTTCCGGCGTGATTTCGCCGTCCCGATCGGCACAAAAGCGCACTCTCGGATCTACCCTCCGGCCCGAGCTCGGCCGGATCGCGATCGGGTGCGTCTGTCTCGTCGGGACCAACGCCTTCTCGCTCATGATCCCGTGGCTGCTGAAGCAGGCGATCGACGCCCTGCAAGGCCTCGGACCGGCCGTCGCGCATGGCATCGTCGTCAGGAACGCGATCCTGCTGATCGTCTTCGCGGTGCTGCAGGCGCTGATCCGGACCTGGTCGCGGATCTTCATCTTCGACGCTGCCCGCAACATCGAGTACACGCTGCGCGGCGACCTGTTCGGGCAGCTGACGCGGCTGGACCCGGCGTTCTACCGCCGGCACCCGACCGGGGACGTCATGTCGCGGCTGACCAACGACCTGACCGCCGTGCGGGCGCTGTACGGGCCGGGCCTCTTGAACCTGCTGAACACGGCGCTGGTGTACGCGACGGCGCTGGTGCTGCTGCTTCACCTGTCGCCGCGCCTGACGCTGCTGGCGCTGATTCCGTACCCGCTCTTGATCGGGGCGGCGCGCCTCGCCAGCCGGCACATCCACCGGGCCAGCCGCGCCATCCAGGACCAGCTCGGCACGATGTCGACGGCGATCCAGGAGGACCTGGCCGGCATCGCGGTGATCAAGCACTACACGCTGGAAGAGTCGCGCCAGGCGGCGTTCCGCGACGTCAACGACGAGTATCTCCGCCGCGCGCTGACGCTGGTCCGCGTGC
Organism: Polyangia bacterium; assembly: GCA_035315605.1. Taxonomy (GTDB): domain Bacteria; phylum Myxococcota_A; class Polyangia; order Fen-1088; family Fen-1088; genus JADGRB01. The sequence continues at coordinate 4,301 of DATFXS010000875.1, read as the reverse complement.
GCGGCGCGCTGATGCCGCTGTTCGCGATGCTGGGCGGGGTCGGCACGCTGATCGTGCTGTGGGCGGGCGGGCGCGAGGTGATCGCCGGGCGGATGACCGTCGGCAGCCTGGTGGCGTTCAACGGCTACCTGGTGCTGCTGTCGTGGCCGACGTTCGCGCTCGGCTGGATCATCGGCATCTGGCAGCGCGGCGTCGCCGGGTGGGCGCGCGTGCGCGAGCTGCTCGTCGCGGAGCCGGGGATCGCGGACGCGCCTCACCGCGCGGGCTTCGAGGGCGCGCCCCACACGCCGTCGATCGAGGTGCGCGATCTGTCGATCGCCGCCGACGGGCGGGCGCTGCTGGACGGTGTGTCGTTCGTGCTGCCCGCGGGCGCCACGCTGGCGATCGTCGGGCGAACCGGCTCGGGCAAGACGACGCTGGTCGATGCCGTGCTGCGGATGCAGGATGTGGCGCCGGGCGCGGTCCACGTGGGCGGGCGAGACGTCACGCTCATCCCGCTCGCCCAGCTGCGGAGTCTCATCGGCTACGCGCCGCAGGACGCCTTCCTGTTCTCCGCGACCGTCGCCGACAACATCGCGTTCGGGATCCGCGAGCCGCTGGACGCGACGGCGCGCGACGAGCGCGTGCGGCGCGCTGCCGAGGCGGCTGGCCTGGCGCCGGACATCGCGGTGCTGCCGGAAGGCTACGCGACGCTCGTCGGCGAACGCGGCATCACCCTGTCGGGCGGGCAGCGTCAGCGGGTGGCGCTGGCGCGCGCGCTGGCGGCGGACCCGCAGATCCTGATCCTCGACGATTCCCTGTCGTCCGTCGACGCGGAGACGGAGCGCGCCATCCTGACCCGGCTGCGGCCGATCCTGGCGGGGCGCACGTCGATCCTGATCTCGCACCGCGTGGCGGCCGTGAAGGACGCCGACCAGATCTTGGTGCTCGACGGCGGCCGCGTCGCCGAATCCGGCACGCACGCGGCGCTGCTGGCGTCCGGCGGCGTCTACGCGTCGCTCTACCGCGAGCAGCTGGCCCAGGAGGCGGTGGCGTAGATGGCGTCGGAGGACCTGCTCGGCAACGCGCTCGACCGGACGCTGCTGCGCCGGATCTTCGCCTACGTCGTGCCCTACCGGAGCCGTCTGCTGGCGGCGATCCTGCTGCTGCCGATCGTCATCGCGCTGGAGGTGTGGCAGCCGCAACTCTTGAAGAAGGCGATCGACGAGCACATCGCGGTCGGGCGGCTGGCGGGCCTCGATCGGGTCGCCCTGCTGTATCTGCTGGCGCTGATCGGGCAGTACACGGCGGGCTTCGCGCAGCTCTACTTCACGCAGGTGATCGGCCAGCTCGGGATGAACGACCTGCGCGTCCGCGTCCACCGCCACGTGATGTCGCTGTCGGCGTCGTTCTTCGACAAGACGCCGGTGGGACGGCTCATGACCCGGCTGACCAACGACATCGAGTCGCTGTCGGAGATGTTCGCTTCGGGGATCGTCAGTTTGCTCGGCGACGCCGTGCGGATGCTGGCGATTCTGGTGTTGCTGTTCGCGACCGACTGGCGGCTCGCGCTGTTCTCGCTGGGAGCGGCGCCGGTGCTGTTCGCGGTCGCCGCCTACTTCCGGCGCTGGGTGCGCGACGCGTTCCGCGACATCCGCGTCCGGCTGGCGCGCATGAACGCCTTCCTGCAGGAGCACATCTCGGGGATGAAGGTGGTGCAGGCGTTCGCGCAGGAGGGCAAGGTCGCGGGCGACTTCGACGTCATCAACGTCGGGTACCGCCGCGCCAACTCGCGCGCGATCGCGGCCGACGCCGCGCTTTATTCGATCGTGGAGGCGGTCGGATCGATCGCCGTCGCGGGCCTGCTCTGGCACGGCGGCAACCGCATCGTGGGCGGCACGCTGACCGTCGGCACCGTCGTCGCTTTCATCGAGTACCTCTCCAAGTTCTTCACGCCCATTCGCGATCTGTCGACGAAGTACACCGTCATGCAGCAAGCGATCGCAGCCGCCGACCGCGTGTTCACGCTGCTGGACACGAAGGAGGCCGACGCACCCGCCCTTCCCCCTGCGGCACCAGCGGCGATCCTTCCCCCTCTCCCCGCCCAGCGGGGAGAGGGTCGGGGTGAGGGGCCGCTGATCGAGATCAGAGAATGTTGCTTCGCGTACCGACGCGAGCAGCCGGTGCTGTCGGATGTGACGCTGTCGATCGATAAGGGCGAGACGGTCGCCATCGTCGGCGCGACCGGCGCGGGCAAGTCGACCCTCGTGAAGCTGCTGCCGCGCCTGTACGACGCCCAGGCCGGCCAGATCCGGATCGACGGCGTGGACATCCGGGCGATGGACCCGCGCGCGCTGCGGCGGCGCATCGTGGTCGTCAGCCAGGACGTGTTCATGTTCGCGGGGACGTTGCGCAGCAACATCGGCCTCGGCGATCCGGCGATCGACGACCAGCGCATTCTATCCGCCGCCCGGCGCGTCGGCGCCGATCGGGTGATCGCCTCGCGGCCGGAAGGGCTGGACGCGCGCGTGCTCGAGCGGGGGGCGAACTTCTCGGCCGGCGAGCGCCAGCTGCTCGCGTTCGCGCGCGCCCTGGCCCGCGACCCCGAGATCCTGATCCTCGACGAGGCAACCGCCAGCGTCGATCCCGAGACCGAGCGCGTGATCGAACGCGGCATCGCCGAGCTGATGCGCGGCCGGACGTCGATCGTGATCGCGCACCGCCTGTCGACCGTGCGGCGCGCCTCGCGCATCGTCGTCATCCACCACGGCCGCATCGCCGAACAAGGGACGCACGACATGCTGCTCGCCGAAAACGGCATCTACGCCCGCCTCTACCGGTTGCAGATGATCGGCCACGGCGCCCCGCCGACCCGCCTCGACGCGGCGGAGTGACCGTTCATCCTTCGACAGCCAGCCGGGCGACCTGACGCTTCCCGCCAGCGAACTCGGCCAGCGCACGGTCGCGGTGGCCGGCACGGCGATTGCCGTGCAAGGACGCATGACCACCGCCTTCTGGATTGCCGCGCTGGGTCTTCTCGAGCCGACGCCGGGCTGGACGCCGGTGGCGGAGCATCCGGAGCCGGTGGTCGAATCCCACTGGTACGGCGGGCCCGCGGTCGGGGCCGACGTCGTCGCGTCGGTCGTGACGGTGATCGGCCTGGCCAAGCCCGACCACGCAGCGATCATTCCGGGCGGGATCATCTTCGGCCTGGGGGCGCCGGCCAACCACCTGGCGCACGGCCACCCGGGGCGCGCCGCGATCAGCCTGGCGGCGCGCGCGCTCGCCGGTGCGCTGGTCTGGCCTGCACTTCGCGACCACATCCTGATCTGCGATGCGCCCACCTGCTACAACGCGGAAGGTCCGCTCGCGCTGACGGCCCTCTTTATGGCCGGCGTCATGGTCGCCGACGATGCGCTGCTCGCGCGTGAGATGGTCACCCGACCGGCGCCACAAACGACGATGCTCTCGCCCGGCGTCCTGGCTGGGCCAGGCTCGGCCTTGGTCTCGCTCAGCGGGCGTTTCTGACGCAAAAAGCCGCCAAATCGGGCGGTTTTGCCGGCCTCGGGTAGAATCGCCGCCTTGCCGTCCGAAGGTTTCGACGAGATTCGCGCCGCGCGTCTGGCCGCCGAGGTCGGGACGATTCACAAGCAGGCGACGCACGCGATCGCGCTCTGCTATCCGAGCCCGTATGCGGTCGGGATGTCGTCGCTCGGGTTCCAGACGGTCTATCGGCTGCTGAACGAGCTGCCCGGCTTCTGCGCCGAACGTGCCTTCCTTCCGGACGACGCGCGCCGGGCGCGCGACGCGCGCGATCCGCTGCGGACTTACGAATCGGCACGGCCGGTCGGCGACTTCCCGATCGTTGCGTTCTCGCTCGCCTACGAGCTGGAGCTGGCGGGCCTGGTCGACTGCCTCGACCTGGCCGGGATCCCGGCGTTCGCCGACGACCGCGCGGCGGCCAAGGGCAAGGTCCCGCTGGTCGTCGTGGGCGGCCCGCTGACGTTCTCGAATCCGCTGCCGGCGGCGCCGTACGCCGACGTGATGCTGCTCGGCGAGAGCGAGGAGACGCTGCCCGAGCTATGCGCCGCGCTCCGCGACGAGCCCGATCGCCGCGCGCTGCTCGCCGGCCTCGCCGCGCGTCCAGGGTTCTACGTGCCGGCCGTCCACGGCCCGCGCCTGCCCGGCATCGCGAAGGCGAAGGACGAGAACCTGCCGGCGTTTTCCCGGATCCGCACCCCGAACACCGAGCTGCGCGACATGTTCCTGATCGAGCCGGAGCGCGGCTGTCACCGCGGCTGCACCTACTGCGTGATGCGCCG
>DATFXS010000874.1:0-9568 GCA_035315605.1 Polyangia bacterium | reverse complement strand
GCTGCGGATATGCCCGAGCGCCTGCGCTGGCCTTCGTACGCGGCGTACGGCCTGGCCGGCGCGGCCATCGTGGACGCCACCGGCGGCATCTTGTTGGGGGTGACGGCGCAATCACCGCCCGCGTCGCAATCGCGCGAGGTCGCCCAGCAGGAATTCGACCGCCACCAGCGCCTGGGCCTGATCGCCGACGTCATGCTGATATCGTCCGCCGTGCTGGCGACGGCGTCCGCCTATCTCTTCCTCCACTATCGCCGCCACATCTTCGGCTCGACGCCGTGAACGTCGCGCGGCAATTTCACGGTACCGGCGGTGGCGGAGGCGGCGGCGCAGGCGGCGGGGGCGGCGGCGGCACCGGCGTCACCGCAGGCGGCGTCGATGGGACGCCGGGCGGTGGGACCGGCGGCGGCATCGGCTTGTCGGTGTCGGGCTGCACGCACGCCGATAGATCGAAGAACAGGAATTCGAGCGCCTTCTCCTGCGCGCTCAGCGTCACCGACGTGCAGCCGGTCGGGAACGGGGTGCCGCTCGGCGCCGGTCCCGGATTGGACTGATCCTTTTTCTCGCCCGACGGCACCGGCGCGGCCTTCACGTGCAGGTCAGTGTGAACGACGCGGCCGCACTGCATCTCCGTCGGCGCCTCGACCGGCGTGTTGAACGTCATGTATTGCGTCGACGTCCCCGCGCTCAGCCAGTTCGGGTTCGACGGCAGGTAGATCCAGCGCTGCGTCGGCGGATTCACCTGCGACACGGAGTGGGCCGAGTCGTAGATGACGATCTGGCCGGGCGTCGTGGTGGCGCCGACGGCCGACAGCCATGTGGACAGCGCCATTCCTTTGGGGAACGTGGTGTCGATCGTCGCGGTCGACGGATTCGGCGGATCCTGCGCTTCCTGCGAGCCGCCCGTGTAGGCCGCCGTGCTGGGCCATGGCGCCGGGCCCTTCCACAGCCAGTTGAAGTGCAGGTGGCTGGCGAAGATGCGCCCGCCCGAATCGGCGTATTTCTTCACATTGCCGTAGAACGGCATCTTCACGTCGGCGTACTGGCTGCCCTCGCACGACAGCATCATGATGTCGTAGCCGAGCATCTTGTCCGTGCTGCCCCACAGCGTCGTCGCTTGCGCGAACAGGGCGCCGTTGTTCAAGGTCGGCGCGAAACGATCGGTGCCGAGGCTGCTCGACGCGTCCGGCCTGCCGCCGATGTAGAGGTTCACGCGTCCGTTCCCGGCGTCGGTGGTGAACTCGGAATCGGCGATGCCGACCTTCCGCAGCAAACACTCGAGCGCGTCGGAGCCGCCGGTCGTCAGCGCGATCTTGGGGATGTTGCCCTCCGCCGTCGTGCGCGGCAGGCGGGTCTGGTTCGCGTCCGTGATCGGGTTGTCGACGCAGGCGGTGACGGTGGGGACCGTAATCTGGCGGCGCCACTTGCCGACCTGGATCACCACGGGGACGTTCGCGGCCGCGGGGACGTTCTGCAGCACGAATTTGCCGTCGGTGTCGGTCAGCGCGGTCGCGATCGGCTTGCCCGACAGCTGCACGCTGCACTTGTCGCACGAGGCGCCGTTGGGAATCGGGTCGAGCGGCGCGTTCGGAACGTAGACCGTGACGTTGTAGAGCGGCACCTTCCCGGCGGGATCGCGGACCGTGCCGCTGATCGTGGTCGTCGCGCTTCCGGTGCAGGTCGGGATCATGCAGGCGAGGCCGGTGCAGGGACCCGAGCCGCCCGTGCCCGGGCAGACGTTCGGGATCGCCATGCCGCCCGCCGGCGCGGCGCCGCACGCCATGCCGCCCGGGCAGGCGGTGCCGCAATCGATCGTGCCGCCGCATCCGTCACCGATGACGCCGCAGTAACGCCCACCGCCCGCCGGCGTGCACGTGATCGGCTTGCAGTTGGGATCGCCACAGACGCCGGCGACGCCCCGGCCGCCGCACGACGCCGGCGACGTACAGGTGCCGCAGTCGAGCGTGCCGCCGCAGCCGTCGCCGATGACGCCGCAGAAACGCGACGCCGCGGCGTTGCAGGTCAGCGGCACGCAGCCCGATGTCACGCAGACGCCCGAGCCGCTGCACGTCTGCGAGGCCGCGCAGACGCCGCAGTCCAGGGCGCGGCCGCAACCGTCGCCCACGCTGCCGCAGTAACTGGCCGCGCCGCCGCTCGCCTGACACGCGAGCGGCATGCAGCTCGCTCCGCCGACGCACACGCCCATCTCGCACGTCTGATCGCCGGGGCAAGTGCCGCAGTCGAGCATGCCGAAGCAGCCGTTGCCGATGACGCCGCAGTAGCGCCCGTTCGCGGGCGTGCAGGTGATGCCCGAGGTGCAGCCGCCGCCGTCCGCGCCCGCGTCGGTCACGATCACCGGCGCGTCGATCGCGCCCCTACCCGCGCCGCCGCCGCTGCCGCCAGTGCCGGCGCCGCCGCCCGCATCGACGGCCGGACTTCCGCCCTTTCCGCTGCTGGCGCCGGGGCTGACGCCCGCGCACCCCGCCGCCAGCAGGATGACCAGTGTTGCGACGTATCCAAACCGCAGGGGCATCGGCCGCCTCCTCGTCACCGTTCGGTCCGAACGGTGTCCGGGCCGGTCGGGCGCGGCTCAGGGTGGGGCCTGCGTTGACGTCGGGGTCCGGGGAACCAGGTTCCCCGCATGAAGGACCGCGGACGGCGGAGGTTCTTGCAGTGGGGCCTCGGCGGCGCGCTGGCCGGCCTGGCCGGGCGCGGCGGCCCGGCGCTCGCGGCCGACCAGCTGCCCGAGGGGAAGATGCCGATGCGCGCGCTGGGACGGACCGGCGTGCAGGTGTCGCTGGTCGGTCTCGGCGGTTACCACATCGGCCAGGCGCCCGACGAGAAGACCGCGACGCGCATCATCCGCGCCGCCATCGATCACGGGATCAACTTCATGGACAACTGCTGGGATTACAACGATGGCAAGAGCCACCTCTGGATGGGGCGCGCGCTGCGCGACGGCTACCGGCGCCGCGTCTTCCTGATGACCAAGATCGACGGGCGGACCCGCAAGGCGGCCGCCGATCAGATCGATCAGAGCCTGCGCGCACTCGGAACCGACGTCATCGACCTGCTGCAGGTACACGAGGTGATCCGCGCCTCCGATCCTGGCCGCGTCTTCGGCCGCGACGGCGCCATTGAGGCGCTGGTCGCCGCCAGGCAAGCCGGCAAGATCCGTTTCATCGGCTTCACCGGTCACAAGAGTCCTGTCATTCACCTCGGCATGCTGCGGGCGGCAGCGTCGCACGGTTTCACGTTCGACACCGTGCAGATGCCGATCAACGTCATGGACGCGCACCACGACAGCTTCGAACGACAGGTGATCCCCGTTGCGACGAGGGACGGCGTCGCGGTGCTGGCGATGAAGCCGCTCGGCTCGGGTCTCTTCCTCCGCAGCGGGCCCCTGGTCGCGGGCGCGATCTCGCCAACGGACTGCCTGCGCTACGCGATGGGCTCGCCCGCGTCGGTCGTCATCACGGGCTGCGAGTCGATGCGCGATCTCGCGCAGGCCCTCGACGCCGCGTACGGGTTCCAGACCCCCACCGACTCGCAGCGGAAGGCCCTGCTCGGCCGGGCCGCCCAGGCCGGCGGCGGCGGGCAGTGGGAGAAGTACAAGGTCTCGGAGATGTTCGACGGAACGACGCGCAACCCGGGCTGGCTCGAGACCGCCAAGCTCTAGGTCACGCGCGGATCCGGAGCGCGCCCGGCAGGATCTCGAACGTCGCCGGAAGATGCCCGGGCGTCTCCCCATCCAGCTCGAGCGGGATCTCGGCGTCCGGCTCGACCGCCTCGGCGTGAAGGCGCGTGATGCGCGCGTGCGTCACCTGTTCCAGCTCCAGGTGCGTGCCGCTGAACAGGCGCCCGATGTTGGCGACCACCTGCGCGCGCGTCAGGTCGCCGACCGCCACGAGGTCCAGCATCCCGTCGTCCAGCTGCGCGTCCGGGCAGATCTTCATGCCGCCGCCGAAGAAGCGCCCGTTGCCGACGGCCGCCATCATCACCCGCCGCTGGCGCCGCTCCTGACCGTCGATCGAAAGCCAGACGTCGTGGTGGTCGTGCGTGAACAGCTCCTTCAGCGTCGCGCCCAGGAACGCCATCTTCCCGCCGAACCGCTTGGACGAAGCGTTCGCGCGGCGCGCGACCGCGCTCGAGAAACCGAACGACGCCACGTTGACGAAGTGACGCACGCCCTCGCCGCCGTCGGCGGCACGATAGCGGGCGCGCCCGGCGTCGACGACGCGCGCCGGCGCCTGGCGGATCTGCGCGGCCGCGGCGGCGATCTCCTTGGGCAGCTCGAGCGTTCGCCGAAAGTCGCCGCCAGTCCCGCGCGGGATGAGGCCGATCTCGGTGGTGGCGCCCGCGCCGGCCGCCAGCACACCGTCGGCGACCTCGGAGATGGTGCCGTCGCCGCCCAGCGCCAGGATCAGGCGGCGCCCGGCGGTCGCTTCGCGACGGGCGATCTCGGTCGCGTCGCGGGGCGCGGTCGTCATCGCGCTGTCGAGCTCGCCGAGGCCGTCCGCGAGCGCGCCCCGGATGCGCGCCCACCGTGATTCGGACAGCCCACCGCCGGAGCGCGGGTTGACGATGACGAGGGGTCGTCCCGAATCCAAGACAGTCTTTGTAACAGGAAGCCGTCTCGCCCGGTATCCTCCCGGCCCGATGCTCGCCGGCGTGCTCCTGGGACTCGGCGCCAGCGCCTGCTGGGCGCTGGCCAACGTTGCCATCGCGCGCGCCGGGCGCAGCCTCGGCTCGCTGCGCGCGCTGCTGTGGTCGCAGCTGGTCGGCGCGGGCCTGGCGGCGCTGGCGTCGGCGGCCGTCGAGCAGCCGAACCTGACGCTGCATGCGCTGGCCGTGCGCGGCGGCTGGATTGGCGTCGCGTGCGCGTCGTCGCTGCTCGCCTACGTCTGCATGTTCTATGCGTTCGAGCACGGGCGGCTGACGATCGCGGTGCCGATCATGTCTTCGTGGGCGGTGATCGCCGCCGCGATCTCGCTCGTCTTGTTTCACGAGCGCCTCGGGCGCGCGCAGCTCGGTGGGGCGGCGGCGGTCATCGCGGGGGCGCTGGTCGTCTCGCGCTACGCCCAGGCCGAAAGCGCCCGCGCAAGCGGCGGCTCGAAGCCGCGCTGGCTCTTTGCCGCCGCAGGCGCGGCGATCGGGTTCGGCGTGCTGATTCCCGCGATCGCGCGTCTGGTCCCGGCCTTCGGCAGCATCGGCGCGATCGGCGTCGTTTACGTCGGCGACATCGTGCTCGGTCTGCCGCTGGCGCTGGCGTTTCGGATCGCGCTCAAGTCGCCGGCCGGCGCGGCCTGGCTGCCGGTCCTGGCAGCAGGCCTGTTCGAGACCGCCGGCTTCGTCTGCATCACCGTCGGCTCACGCTTCGCCCCCGTTGCGCTCGTGTCGCCGTTCGCGAGCCTCGCCTCCGCCCTCACGGTGCTGTACGCCTGGACGTTGCTACGCGAGCGACCAGCCCGCGCCGTCCTGCTCGGCGCCGCCCTCGTCTGCGCCGGCGTCGTCGTCCTCGCGCTCTAGCGCCGCTCGCAACCAAACCACCCCGGCGCCGACAACGTCGGCGAATGCGCAAGGCCGGTAGCCGCTACTTCATCGAATGGGACCCTGACGCCCAGCACGACGTGGAGGACCTGAGAGCATTCGACGCGCGCCAGATCGTGAGGGCGGTCCGGGAGCTCAGGTACCAGGCTGAAATGGAGACGCGGCGATTCGGGCAGTTCCGGAAGCCTCGTGGGAATTGAGGATCGGCGATCTTCGGGTGCTCTATCGGGTTGGTAGAGACGGGATCGTGCGAGTTCTTCGGGTTATCCTGAAAGGGCGGCGAACGACTGATGAAGCGACGGGGTCAGGCCATGGCACGTAGGTATTTCACAATCAGCAAAGCGGAAGCGCTCGAGCTCAAGCGCCGATCTGATGAGTGGGATCGTCGAGGGTGGGGAATTCCTCATGCGGTGGTCGAGGCGCGGTGGCTCGCCAAGATGGGTCGGGAGCTTCGACAGATGGTTCGGGACTACGACGGCACGGCGCGCGAGGCAAAGAAGCTCCTCGAGTGCATTCTGATCGCCGAGGAGGAAGGCGTCCCGGATGTCGCCGAGATTCGCCACGCGCTGGCGGTCAAGCTCGGGAGAAAGCGCGCGGCCTAGGTCCGGACGTCCAGGCCGGCGGCGAGGACGAGGACGGCGACGAGGACGGCGGCGGAGACGAACATTCTTTGAAGATGATCGGGTCGAGCGCGGCGCGACTTGACCCCGTTTCGACGACGGGGTCCGGGCAAAAAAAACGGGCCTGGTCGCGCCGCGCGGACAGCGCTGACCAGGCCCGCCCCCCAGTGCGATTGACCTTAAGTACATCAATCGTGCCAGCGCCAAGCCCGCGAAAGCTCATGCGCAACAGGCAACAGTTGTTGCCGGAATGACAACAACTGTTGTACGCGGCGCAACAGGCATGGTCCGCGGCGCATGCTGCTAGACTGCCGCCGCCATGGCGCACCAGTACATCTACACGATGCAGAACCTCCGGCGGGTTCACCCGCCGAACAAGGAGGTTCTGAAGGGGATCTACCTGTCGTTCTACCCGGGCGCGAAGATCGGCGTGCTGGGATCGAACGGGGCCGGGAAGTCGACGCTGCTGCGGATCATGGCGGGCGTCGACAAGGATTTCTTCGGTGACGCCAAGCCGGCCGACGGCACGCGCATCGGCTTCCTGCCCCAGGAGCCGGCGCTCGACGCGTCGAAGACGGTGCTCGGCAACGTCGAGGAGGCGGTCGCCAACACCAAGCGGCTGCTCACGCGCTTCGACGAGGTGAATGCCAAGCTGGGCGAGGATCTGAAGCCGGGCGAGATGGAGAAGCTGCTCGACGAGCAGGGCAAGCTGCAGGACGCGATCGAAGCCGCCAACGGCTGGGATCTGGATCGCACGCTGGAGATCGCGATGGACGCGCTCCGCCTGCCGCCCCCGGACGCGGACGTCAGCAAGCTGTCGGGCGGCGAGCGCCGGCGCGTCGCTCTCTGCCGCGTGCTGCTCGAGCGTCCCGATCTGTTGCTGCTCGACGAGCCGACCAACCACCTCGACGCCGAGAGCGTCGCCTGGCTGGAGCACCACCTGCACGAGTTCCCGGGGACGATCGTGGCGGTCACGCACGATCGCTACTTCCTCGACAACGTCGCGGGCTGGATCCTCGAGCTCGACCGCGGCGCCGGCATCCCCTGGGAGGGGAACTATTCGTCGTGGCTCGACCAGAAGAAGAAGCGCCTCGAGGGCGAGGAAAAGGCGGAGTCGGCGCGGCAGCGGACGCTGGCGCGTGAGCTGGAATGGGTGCGCGCGTCGCCGCGCGCGCGGCAGGCGAAGTCGAAGGCGCGCCTCGCCGCGTACGAACAGCTGCTGGCCGAGGAGACGCAGAAGCGCGAGGAGTCGGTCGAGATCAGCATCCCGCCCGGGCCGCGGCTGGGCGACGTCGTCGTCAAGGCGGAGAACCTGCGCAAGGGCTACGGCGATCGCCTGCTGATCGACGACCTGACCTTCAACCTGCCGCGCGGCGGGATCGTCGGCGTGATCGGCGCGAACGGCGCGGGCAAGACCACGCTGTTCCGCATGATCACCGGCCAGGAGAAACCGGACGGCGGCGCGCTGCGCATCGGCGATACGGTCAAGCTCGCCTACGTCGATCAGAGCCGCGACACGCTCGACGGCGCCAAGACGGCGTTCGACGAGATCGCGCAGGGGGCGGAGATCCTCGAGATCGGCAAGCGCAAGATCCCGGCGCGCGCCTACGTGGCGGGCTTCAACTTCAAGGGGACCGACCAGCAGAAGCGCGTGAAGGACCTGTCAGGCGGCGAGCGCAACCGCGTCCACCTGGCCAAGCTGCTGCGCTCGGGCGGCAACGTGCTGCTGCTCGACGAGCCGACCAACGATCTGGACGTCGATACGCTGCGCGCGCTGGAGGACGCGCTGCTGGCTTTCGCGGGCTGCGTGGTCGTCATCAGCCACGATCGCTGGTTCCTCGACCGCATCGCCACCCACATGCTGGCGTTCGAAGGCGACAGCCAGGTGGTCTGGTTCGAGGGCAACTACCAGGACTACGAGGCCGACCGGAAGCGGCGTCTGGGCGCGGCCGCGGATCAGCCGCACCGGATCCACTACAAGAAGCTGATTCACTGATACTATCGAGGCATGATCTCGTACGAAGAGCTGGACCGTGCGCTCGCCCGCTGGAAGGGGCGCGCGAAGGGAGGCGCGCCCGACGCGCCGGCCGGGCCCGACGATCAGGCGACGCCGCTGCCGATCCGGGCGGAGGAGCTGGGAAGCATCCCCAACGCCATGTCGCCCGGCCCGGGCGAGTCGACCGGCGAGATCAACGCCGACGACCTCGAGACCTACGAAGAGGCCGAATAGCGCGGCCCCTCTCCCCGACCCTCTCCCCGCTTCGCGGGGCGAGGGGGCCGGACGGATCAGAAATAAAAGCGGACGCCGAGACCGCCCTCGATCTCGAACCAGAACCCGGGAACCAGCACGAACGACGGCGCCAGCTCGAAGAACACTTCGAGAAAGCCTGGGTTGGTGAACATCAGATCCAACCCGATCGGCGCGCGGACCATGACGTCGAAGCAGTCCCCGCTGCAGTTGCCCCACCAGACGAATCGACCGCCGCCGCCCACGTGCCAGTCCAGCTGAGCCTGGCCGCGGATGATGTTGGACTGCCAGAGGTAGTCCATGTTGAACGTGCCGTTGTTGTAGCCGTACCGGGTGCAGGGCTGGTTGTCGATGCACCGGTTGTTGAAGCCGTAGCCCCAGAAGCCGAGCCCGAAGTCGAGCGCGTTGGTGGGCGCAACCCACAGTTTGGCGGTAAGACCGGTGGGATCGCCGACGACGACGCCCAGACCGAACTTGCGGTTATAACCGACCTCCGTGGCCTTGGCCGATCCCGCAACTGCCGTCATCAACGACATCGCTACCAGCGCAGCCAGAAGTGTCCTTTTCATCCGGCTATAGTACGCACGAAAGTATTTCCGGCGACAAATTCTCGCCAAGCCCGCGCGTTCCGCGCGTCGCTGTGTATGGAACCGTCGACGGCTTCCACACCTCTCGCGACGAGATCCGCGCAGCACGTCGCGCGCGCGTCGCATTCATGACTGCGCGTTGCAATTCGTTGCGCGCATGCTGCCTCGTCGCGCTCGTCGGCGGCCAATCAATCGCCGCACATGCGTCACCGGCATTGCCGGATCTTCCAAGCGAACGACACGCCATCCAGGTCGTCGTGGTCGATGACCACGGCCGCAAGACGCAAGAGGAGCGCGAGGTCGACGCGCCGGCGGCGCGCGCGCAGGGCCTGACGCTCGTGGATCTGTCGGACGGTTGGGCGCCCAGCGTACTCGACGGCGCCGGCTACCGTTCGGTCTTCACCGCGCTGGCGGCGGATCGCGGAGACGGCGACGGACAACCGCTGGCCGCCGGCGAGCGAAATTATCTCGAGCTCTACGGCATTCCGCCCGCGCTGTCGGTGCTGCGCCGCCGGTTTCTCACCGACGCGGCGGGCGCGTGCACGCGGGCGTACGACCCCGACACG
>DATFXS010000873.1:0-10696 GCA_035315605.1 Polyangia bacterium | reverse complement strand
CGATCGCGATCGAGCGCTTCACCGGTCCGCAGATCCGCAAGTTTTCGAAGCACGAACCCCCCGCCTACGAGCGGACCGAGGAGATCCACCTCGTCAGCTCGTTCGTCGCCTCGCTGCTGACCGGAACCAGCGTCCCCATCGATTTCGGCGACGGCGCGGGCATGAACCTGCTCGACCTCGCGCGCGGCGCCTGGAGCCCGATGCTACTCGACGCCACCGCGCCCGGCCTGGCGCGCCGGCTCAAGCCGGCCGTCCCCAGCGCCACCTACGCCGGCACCGTCGCGGATTACTTCGTCAAGCGCTACGGGTTCGCGCCGAACACGCCGGTCATCGCCTTCACCGGCGACAATCCGTCCAGCCTGGTCGGCATGGGCGCGACGGAGCCCGGCACCGCGGTCGTCAGCCTCGGCACCAGCGACACGATGTTCGCGGCCATGCCGGCGCCTCGCACCGATCCGAAGGGCTACGGCAACGTGTTCGGCAACCCGGCCGGCGGCTTCATGGCGCTCTGCTGCTTCTCGAACGGGTCGCTCGCGCGCGAGGAGATCGCCCGCCGGTTCAAGCTCGGCTGGGACGATTTCGCCCGCGCCATCCTGGAGCAGACGCCACCGGGCAACGGGGGCGACATGCTGCTCCCGTACTTCGTCCCCGAGATCACCCCTCGCCTGCCCGCGCCCGCCGAACGGTGGTTCGGCACCCCCGACTTCGTGGCCGGCAAGAACGCCGCCGCCGCCGCCCGCGCCGTCGTCGAGGAGCAGGCGCTGTCGATGCGGATCCACTCGGCCTTCATCGGCCAGCCTCCGTCGCGCATCCTGGTCACGGGCGGCGCGTCGAAGAACGCCGGCATCCTGAGGGTGCTGGCGGACGTCTTCCAGGCCGAGATCGTGCCGCTGCGCGTATCGAATTCGTCGGCGCTGGGCGGCGCCCTCCGGGCCGCCCAGGCCGTCGAGGGGCGCCCCTGGAGCGAGCTTTACGCGCGGTTCGCCGCCCCTGCCCTCGACCGACGCGTCGCTCCCGATCCACGATCAAAAGTGACCTACGAGGGCCTTAAAACGCAGCTTCAGGAAAGACTGAAAGACCTTCTGGCCCAAACGCCTCCAACACGATAGGAACGAAGCATGTCCAAGCCCGCCTTCCCCGGAATCGAGCCCATCCGTTACCAGCCCGACGCGCCGGCAAACGCCCTGGCGTTTCGGTACTACGACAAGGACAAGAAGGTCCGCGGCAAGCGCATGGAGGATCACCTGCGCATGGCCGTCTGCTACTGGCACACCTTCGTCTGGAACGGCTTCGATGTGTTCGGCGCCGGCACGTTTGGCCGCCCCTGGCACCGCGAGGGCGCCGACGCGGTCGAGCTGGCCAAGGAGAAGGCCGCCGCGGCGTTCGAGCTGTTCGGCAAGCTGGGCGTCCCGTTCTTCTGCTTCCACGATCGCGACGTCGCGCCCGAGGGGAAGTCGCTGGCCGAGACCAACGACATCCTCGACAAGCTGACCGACGTGCTCGAAGGGGAGATGAAGAAGTCGGGCACCAAGCTGCTCTGGGGGACGGCGAACCTGTTCTCGCACCCGCGTTACATGGGCGGCGCCGCGACGAACCCGGATCCGGAGGTGTTCACCTACGCCGCCGCCCAGGTGAAGAAGGCGCTGGAGATCACCCAGCGTCTGGGCGGCGCCAACTACGTGCTGTGGGGCGGCCGGGAAGGCTACGAGACGCTGCTCAACACCGACATGAAGCGCGAGCTGGATCAGCTGGGGCGGTTCATGAACATGGTCGTCGAGCACAAGCACAAGATCGGCTTCAAGGGCCCGCTTCTGATCGAGCCGAAGCCGCGCGAGCCCACGAAGCACCAGTACGACTACGACACGGCGACCGTGCACGCCTTCTTCCAGAAGTACAAGCTTCAGCCGGAAGACTTCCGGGTGAACATCGAGGCGAACCACGCCACGCTGGCGGGCCACAGCTTCGAGCACGAGGTCGCCTACGCCATCGCGGCCGGCATCTTCGGCAGCATCGACATGAACCGCGGCGATCCGCAGCTGGGCTGGGACACCGACCAGTTCGGCAACGACATCGCCGAGCTGTCGCTGGTGGTGGCGCGCATCGTGGCGGCGGGCGGCTTCACGACCGGCGGCTTCAACTTCGACGCCAAGGTCCGCCGCCAGAGCAACGAGCCGTCGGACCTGTTCCACGGCCACGTCGGCGGCATGGACAACCTGGCGCGGGCGCTCCTGATCGCGGACAAGATGCTGACGGACGGCAAGCTGCAGCAGTTCGTCGACGAGCGTTACGCGGGCTGGAACGAGAAGCTCGGCAAGGAGATCCTGGCGGGCAAGCTGTCGCTCGCGGATCTGGCCGACCGGGCGGTGGCCGACAAGCTGGATCCCAAGCCGCGCTCCGGCCGGCAGGAGCTGCTCGAGACCATCGTCAACCGGTACGTCGGATAAAGTAGATCTCCTCGAACCTCTATATCCACTGCGACTGCGGCACGCTGCTCGTCGAGCAGATCGCGCCGCAGTTCGAACGCGGCTTCCTGCGCGACGACTTCGGGATCCGCGCCAGGCTCGGCATCCCGGAGCTGCCGGTGCCGGGCGGGCACGAAGCCAAGAACGAGGAGCTGCTGGTCGAGGCCGGGGTGTTCATCGCCTGGTACAAGCGGACGGCGCCCGTGCTCGCGTCGCGACGTCACGAGCTGCCGGCGCTGTACCAGGTCTGGCTGCACCGCCCCGGCAAGGCCGGCCGGGTCGACAGGATCGGCCAGGCGGTCTACTTCGAGGCCGGAGGCGAGGAGTACTCGGTCTTCGCGTCGCTGTCGCCGACGATCCTGGCGCGCAAGCTGCCCGCCGGCTGGCTGCGCGAAAAGCTGCTGCCCGCGATGAAGCAGTCGACGGGCTTCGCGCAGACGGTGATCCCGCGGCTGGAAGAGCAGTCGCCGGGGAGCCGGCTGCGCGCCGCCGACATCGACGGCAACATCCCGATCTCGCCCCAGGGGTTCGAGGACCTGTTCGACGGCAGCGACGTCGAGCTGGAGGCGCTGCCGTTCGCGCAGGTGTTCGGCCGCGAGCTGCGCGACCTGGCGATCGCCGCCACGCACGCCAAGCTGTGCGGGCGCCCGCTGCACCTGCACCACGTGTGAGGGCCCCTCACCCTAACCCTCTCCCCGCTTCGCGGGGCGAGGGGATAACAGGCGGCCCCTCACCCCAGCCCTCTCCCCGCTTCGCGGGGCGAGGGGACCGGAACGCTATTCCTTGTCGACGACCTGCTTGGTCGGCTTCTCTTCCGGCGGCTCGGGAGGCGGAAGGTCCACCTGCGGAGCCTCTTTTGCCGCCGCCTTCGCGGGCGGCGGCGCCTTGGCCGCTTCTTTCTGGGCGGCCGGCTTCGCATTGGCGGGCGGCGCGCTCGTCTTGGCCGCCTCCTTGGCGCCTGCCTTCGCGTTGTCCTTGCTGCCTCCCTTGCCGTCGGCCTGGGCCTGCTTCATCGCCGCGGCCGCCGCCTGCTCGGCCTCGGCCGCCTCCTGCTCCTTGGCCTTGGCGTCGAGATCCTTCTGCTTCGCGTCCGTTTCCGCCTTCAGCGCCTCGATCTCGGCGAACACGGGCTTGGTCTTGGGCGAGCACCCGTTCTTGAAGCCGGCGGCGTTGAACTTGTGGGAGACCTTCGCTTCGCCGTTCGGCGTGTCGATCTCGATCTCCAGCTTGTGGCTCCCCTTGCGCTTGGTCGAACAGAACGAGAAGACGTAGCGCCCGTCCGCCAGGCTGACCAGCTTCTGATTCAGCTCCTCGAAGCCTTTCTTGAAGCCCCGCGGATCGTTGGACAGGAAGACGCCGGTGCGACCCAGCATCGTCAGATCCTGCCGGTTGATCGTCTCGCCCGCGCCGATGACGTAGATCTGCACCGCCGTCGACTTCAGCTTCTCCTTCATCTGCTCGATGCCGACGGTGTGAGACAGGTCCTGGCGGTCGGTGAAGACGATCAGCGTCGCCTGCTTGTCGGAGAGCGCCGAGTTGGCCAGCTTCTCTTCCAGCGCCGAGATGCCCTGGTAGACGGCGCCGTAAAGGTTCGAGTTGCGGCTGCGCGGCCGAAACTTCCGCAGGCCCTCTGCCAGAGTGCGGAACTGCTCCTTGCCGGACCCGAAGCCGATGAACGGCGCGACCTCGTCGTTACCGTCGAAGGCGTTCACCGCCACTTCCATCCGTTCGTTCAGCTCCTGCGCGAAGCGCGAGACGGTGTCGGCGAGATCGGGGAGGTGCTCCGAGTCCGCCATCGGCCCGCTCAGATCGACCTGGATGATCGCGAAGTTCGCGCTGGTCACGTCCGCGTCGAGCAGTGCGCGCTTGCCCTTCTTCGGCGGCACCAGCTTGCCGTCCTCGAAGACCTTGAAGTCCTTCTCCTGCAGGCCCGGCACGGGGCGGCCGTTCTCCTTCACGTCCAGATAGAACGCGAGGTTGCTCGGCTTCTGCGTCGACACCGAGAGCTTGGTGACGTGCACGGCCCCGGAGCCGCCGCACCCGAGCAGGGCAGCCAACAAACCGGGCCCCAGCAGCGCGCCAACCTTCTTCGCGGGCACGGCTGGAGCATACACCGTTGTCCGGGTCGGTCGAGGCCTGCTTCTCGTCGCCACGATTTTGGCGGTCCCGCAGCTCAGGCGTATCCTGGCACCATGCGTCTTTCCCTGACTGTTGCCGTGATTGCCGGCTGCACCGCGTTGGCTGCACCGGGCTGCGGATCTTCCGCGCCCGACACCCTGACCTGCGGCTGGCTCGCCAGCGACGCGAATTGCTGGAAAAGCACGGCGCTGATGGCGACGGCCTGCCTCCCTCCGGACACGGAGATGGGCACGTTCAGCGCCGACGCGTCGACCTGCACGTACGCGAGCGGAATCGTCGTTACGTTCGCGCCCCCGCTCGTCCTCCCGCTGCCGACCACGGCGAACATGAACTGGAACTTCACGGTGACAGACGCGAACGGCCAGGCGTGCCTGCACTACCAGGACACCGGCAACGGGCTGACCCTGACCGTCAACGGACAAACGACTGTGAAGGAGGGCCTCTCGGGGAACGTCGGGATCTCGATCAGCTGTCCGGACGGCACGCACGTGCAGACCTCGAACGCCTTGAACCTCTTCAACTGCCCGGACGGTAGTTTCACCGACCTGCCAGGCCTTTTCTGGTCGTCGTCGCCGTCCGGTTCGGCGCCGCCGTTCTACGTCAGCGCCGGCATCACGGGCACGGGCGACAGCTCCGTTCCCGCTTTCAACTGCACGCAGTAGCCGGTCCGACTACTCGTTCGAGAACACGTACTCGGTCGTCTGGCGGTAGGTCTCGCCAGGCGCGAGGCGCGTCGACGGGAACTCCGGACGATTCGGTGAATCCGGAAAATGCTGCGCCTCGAGGCAGAAGCCCGTGCGCGTCGCGTAGCGGGCGCCGCGCTTGCCGGCGATCCCGCCCAGGTGGGTGCCGACGTAGAGCTGCAGCCCCGGCTCGGTCGAGCGGACAAGCATCCGCCGCCCGGAGACCGGTTCGACCACCTCGGCGACCGCGCGCAGCGATCCGTCCCAGCCATCGACGGCGAAGCAGTGGTCGTACCCGACGCCGCTCTGCAGCTGTTCGTCGTCGGCCTCGATGCGCGCCCCGATCGGCAGCGGCGCGAGGAAGTCGAACGGCGTCCCGCGCACCGGCCGCGGCCCGCCCGTCGGGATTCCCTGGTTGTCGATCGGAATGAAGCGCGACGCCCACAGGCGAAGCTCGTGGCCCAGGATGCTGCCCGCGGCGTGGCCGCCCAGGTTGAAATACGAATGCTGCGTCAGGTTGGCGACCGTCGGGCGATCGGTGCGCGCCGTGTAATCGATGCGCAGCGCGTGCTCGCGCGTCAGCGTGTAGACGACGTCCACTTGCAGCGTTCCCGGATAACCTTCGTCGCCGTCGCGGCTGACCAGGCGCAGGGCCAGCGTCGGCTCGGGCCCGTCCGAGACGGCGCGAACCTCCCAGGGAAGGGTGTGGAAACCGCCCGGGCCGCCGTGGAGGTGATTCGGACCGTCGTTGGCAGCGAGCTGGTACAGGCGGCCATCGACGCGGAGCGCGCCGCGCGCGATGCGGTTGCCGTAGCGGCCGATCAGCGCGCCCAGAAACGGCCGGTTGTCCTGGTAGCCGCTGGCGTCGTCGAAACCGAGGACGACGTCGACCAGCCGCCCCTCGCGATCCGGCACCTCCAGCGTCATCACCGCCCCGCCCAGCGTCAGGATCCGGGCCCGCAGCCCGCCCGGCTGTTGCAAAGTGTAAATATCAACTGGATCGATTGTGGGCGCCACCTCCGCCCGGGCCGGGTCGATAGTCATGAGACTTAACTATTCCCGGTATCACGCCGGCGGCCCTCCCGCGAGTAAACTTTTTGCTCGCACGGCGCGGGTTGCGCGGCGCTGCGGCAAAGCGGAGTACCTCGCGCGCCGGCGTCAGGCCAGGGGGCCGACGCCCAACGCGCGAGGTACGTGTGTGACCTGCACGAGATGCGCGCCGATACTACCGTTCGAACAGACTCGTGAAGGGATGAGTCTGCACGAATTGGCGCGGCTTAACCTCTTCGAGCAGGTCACACGCCGCGCAGAGAGAGCAGGGATCGTGCCACTCCGGAAACCCCGGAGCGATGCGGATTCGACCCGACAGAGGTGGCCGTTTTCGGCCAGTCGGCTCGCGGGAGCCGGACGATTTCGGCCAGAACCGGGGCCATCTGCGCCCACGAGGCCTCCACGCGCCCTCCGAGCCCTCGCGGTTCGTCGTTACAGTCTGCGACTGACAGCCTTGCGGTGCATCCCGAGCAGCCGCGCGGCGCCGCTCTTGTTGCCGTCCGACAGGCGGACCGCCTCGGCGACCAGAGCTTCCTCGATCGCCTCCAGCTTGTTCTCGATCGACAGCCGCAAGATCCGCTGGGCGGCGCTCTGCAGGACGTCGGCGTTCGTGTTTGACGCGGGCGACTCCGTCATGAACGGGGCGAGCGCCTCCGGCGTCACCAGATCGTCGTCCGCGAAGGCGGCCACGCGGTCGACCAGATTGCGCAGCTGGCGCACGTGGCCGGGCCAGGCCGCCCCGGCCAGCATGTCCAGCGCCGCCTCCGAAAAGCGCAGCGGACGCTTCTGGCCACGGCAGAAGTGCGCCACCAGGGCCGGGATGTCCTCGCGCCGCTCCGCCAGCGGCGGCACGCGCACCGACAGCACGTTCAGCCGGTAGAAGAGGTCCTCACGGAACGTCCCGCCGCGCACGCGATCGGCCAGCTCGGCGTGCGTCGCCGCGACCACCCGGCCCTCGAAGCGGTTCTGCGTCGGCGAGCCGACGGGGCGGAACACGCCGGTCTCCAGCACGCGCAGCAGCTTCGCCTGCAGCATCACCGGCAGCTCCGCCACCTCGTCGAGGAACAGCGTCCCCTGTTTGACCAGCGTCAGGTAGCCCTGCTGCTCGCGGTCGGCGCCGGTGAACGCGCCCTTCGCGTGACCGAACAGCTGCGACTCCATCAGCGACTCCGGGATCGCACCGCAGTTGAGATCCAGCAGCGGATGATCGGGGTGAGGTCCCAGCGTGTGCAGCGCCTCGACCACCAGCTCCTTGCCCGATCCGGTCGGACCGATCACCAGTACCGGCCGGTCCGACAGCGCCGCGCGGCGGATCGTCTCGCGCAGCACCTCCATCGCCGGCGAGACGCCGACCAACCGGCCCGTCATCGGCTCGGCGTCCTGCCGCCGGGCGCGGAGCTCCCGCAGCTCGCGCTCGAGGCGCCGCCGGCTGCGCAGGCCGGTCAGGACCGGAAGCACCAGCTCGTCGCACAGATCGTCCTTCAGGATATAGTCGTAGGCGCCGACCCGCATCGCCATCCGGATCTCCGCCACCTCTTGATACGCGGTGACGATGATCGGAACGACCGACGTGCGCGCCCGGATCTCCTCGACCAGCACCAGCCCGTCTCGGTTTCGCGCGTCGGGCCCGAGGCGCAGGTCGATCAGCGCCACGTCCAGCGGCTGCGCGTCCAGCGCGGCGCGCGCCGCCGCCAGACCGTCGGCCTCGACGATGGTGACGTCATCGAGCTTGCTGACGATCGCCGACAGCACCCGGCGGGCGCTCGTCTGATCGTCGACGATGAGAACCCTCATGAATCGGCTTGAGTGTACCCGCGGTCCGACCGGGGAGGCGGAATCTCGATACCAAAGATGGTCTGTCCGGCCTCGCGTCTGACGCCGATGTTCCACCCGAAGCCGCGGACCAGCCGCTGCGTCACCGCCAGCCCGAGGCCCATGCTTCCCTGCTTGCCGCTGACGAACGGGTCGAAGATCGCGTTCGCGATTTCCTCCGCGATTCCGGGTCCTTCGTCCCACACCTCCAGCCAGAGGCGGCCGTCGCCGTCGGGTCGCGACCGGACACCGACGGCGGATCCGGGCGCCACCGCCTGGACCGCGTTTCGTAACAGGTTCGCGAAAATTTGGACGAGGCGATCGGGCTCGGCGACGACCACAAGATCGGGCGGGACGTCGATCGTCGTCGCGATCTGATTCGTCTCGACGATCTCGCGCACCAGGTCCAGCGCGCGGCGGACGCGCGGCAGCACCAGTACCGCTTCCAGCCGCGGCTCGGGGATCTTCAAGCGGTGCAAGGTCGCGAACATCCGTTCCAGCCGGCCCAGCTCCTCGCGCGCCGCTTCGAGATCGCGGGCGTCGACCGGCGCGGCGCCGTTGCTCTCGCGCAGCAGGTAACGGAGGAAGTTCAACGGATAGGCGATCTCGTGCGACATCTCGGCGCCCAGCATGCCCAGCGTCAGCCGCTTGTCGTCGCGCGCGACGTCGGCTTCGAGGCGCCGTATCGCCTCGAGCTCGGCGAAGACCTCCGCGTTGTGCAGCGCCACCGCGCCCAGGCTGGCGATCGTCTCGAGCAGCTCGAGGTCCTCGCGCGTGTACAGCGCCGCCTCGTGCTTGGGAGCCAGCTTCAGCACGCCGCGCACGCCGCCCTGCGAACGCATCGGCACCAGCAGGTGACGCCGCCAGTGCGGCTCGGTGGTCCAGACGGTCGTGCCCGCCTCCATCATCCCGTTGACGCCCGCCGGGCGGTGGGGCAGCCGATCGAGATCCCCGGGCGCGAGGACGTCCGCCTGCTCGGTCGGCAGCCAGCGCATCACCGCCGCCTGGATCGCGGCGCCGATCTCGGCGGCGTTCCCCTTGGACGCGAGATCGTCCGCCAGCTGCTGCAGGGTGGGACGGAAGCGGGCGGTGGCCGCGAAGAACAGCCGCCCGGACAGGCGGAAACCGACGGCCGCCAGCAACACGAGGGCGACCGCGCCGCCGAGCCAGGGCACGAGCGCGATCGAATGGTCGCTCTGCACGGCCGCGCGCAGCGCGAGCCAGATGATGATCGCGACGACCAGCGCGCCGGTCAGCACCGGGACGACGAACATCCGCCGCGTCAGCACGGCCGACGTCTCAAGAACGTTGTGCCGGATCAGCGCGTAGCCGACTGACAGCGGCAGCAGCGGCGCCAGGAAGGGCAGCAGGATCTGGATGATCGGCGTGCCGATCGCGATCTGCAGCAGGAAGCCCAGGGCCAGGATGGCGGGCACCACGACCAGCCCCAGCGCGGACGACCTCAGCTCCTGGCGCCGGCGACCGCGCTCGCCCCGCAGCCGCAAAAGCAGGCTCGCGGACAGCACCAGCATGCTCCCGAACGCGATGGGCGAGACGGCGACACGCAGCGCGCGCAGATCCACGTGCAGGTAGGGTCCGACCGCGAGCACGCCCGCGGCAGCGCCGCCGGCGACGGTGAACGCGACGACCGCCGCGCGCACCGTCCGGCGCCCCGCGCGGGGCGGCTCGGGAAACGAATAGGCGAGCCAGACCACACACAGGGCGACACAGACCGTCGACAACGAGAACAGCGGCGCGAGCCACGCCGCCGAGTGGTAGTCGTAGAACGTCACCATGAACACGAACGTCGCGACGCTCCAGGCGGCGTACGCGATGGCGCCCGCGCGCCGGCGCGCCAGCACCAGGACCGCCAGTCCCGACCAGAGCACGAACAGCGCCACCAGCGCGTAGACCCCGAAGAAGAACAGCGCCTCGTCGGCGCCGCGCTGGCGCAGCGCGCGCACCAGCGTGCGCTGCCCGTCGGCCGTCTCGAACGTCAGACGGACGTCGGACGCGCCGCGGGCGTGCAGCGCCGCCAGTCGGGCAGCGATCGTCTGGGCGGGAAGCTCGAGACGCGTCTGCGGGGCCGGCACCGGTTGGTCGTCGATCGCGACCAGGCGATCGGGGAAGCGGAGGGGGGGCATCTGCGCGCCCCAGGCCGGCCACCAGACGATCGAGAAGCTAGCGTGGGGATCGATGAACAGACCGGGAAACGGGCGTCCGTTCGAACGGAGCGCGCTCCAGCTCGCCGTCGTCGTCAGGGCCGTCAGCGCCACGCCGACGGTGACGATCACCGACAGCATCGCCCGCGAGAGCGACGGCCCGAGGCGCCCCCTGTCCATCCGCGGGAATATATCGCGTGGGCGAGGCCGGGCTTTGGTCGAGCGTTCTTGCTAAGAAGGAAGCCACGGCGGTCCCCGCCGCCGGATCGGCGAGGGCGGCCTCCAGCGCCTGCAACGCGGTCGCCGTCTCGTCCTCGTCGGGGCCGAGCGCGTCCCACGCGGTTTCGAGCGCGTGACGGATCCGTTCCAGGAGCGCGCCGTGGTGCTG
>DATFXS010000872.1:0-6449 GCA_035315605.1 Polyangia bacterium | reverse complement strand
CGCCCTGCCGATCTACGCCGCCTATCAGCGGCGGCACGACCTGTCGTGGTCGCACGACTGGCCGCTGCTGGCCACCGGCCTGGGCGGCATCATCGTCCTCAGCGTCGATTACACCCTCTCGTATCAGGACGCCATGCGCGGCGTGGTCGAATTCAACGATCGGGTCGAGGCGGACTTCGAGGCGCGCCACCCCGGGGCGCCCTAGCGTGTCGATGATGCGCGGGGCCCTCGTCCAGGGGCCGGTTTTTGCGTGGTAGCCGCCAGTCCTGATACGATCGGCCCTTCGTGATGACGGAGAGCAAGCCCTCGCCGCCGAGCGGGTCCGGACCGGATCCGGCCGGAACGCCGGTCGCGCGCCGGCCGATGGCGCGCGCGACGCGCATCGCGCTCTTCGAGCGCGAGGTGCGCGAGCGGATCTCGCGCGCGGCGCTGGAGCTGGTGCTGGGGCGGGCGGAGGTGATCTCGGAGGGCCAGCGCGGCGTGCGCGGCGGTCGCGATGCCTACTTCGGCTCGACGATGCTGACGATCGATCTGCCGTCGCTGGATCTGCTGCTGCGCGACGCGTGCGACGCGGGCACCGCGCACCGGCTGGCCGAGCTGCTGGAGGGCGACGCGACGGCGGGCAAACGGATCGAGGCGCTGGCGTCCAGCGAGGCCGCGCGCGTGGCGGGCGCTCCGCCGAAATCGGTCAGCACGCACGTCACGATCCGATCACAGGCGGCGAAGGTTTTCATCGACATCGACGTGGAAGCGGTGTTCTGACGAAGGAGACGATGGAAGAGGCGGCCTACAGCTACGGCGGCGCGGCGAAGATCCTGGATATCGCCGAGAGCAAGCTCCGCTATTGGGCGCAGGTCGGCTTCGTCGGCCCGTCGGGCCGGCGCGGCGGCAAGCCGGTCTTCTCGTTCCAGGACCTGGTCAGCGTCAAGGCGGCCAAGGAGCTGGTCGATCGCGGGTTCAAGGCGGCGGAGATCCGCAAGGCGATCGAGGGCGTCCGCGCCGCGCTGCCGCACCTCGACCGCCCGCTCGACCGCATCCGCGTCGCGTTCGACGGCACGCGGCTGGTCGTCGTCGACGACGACAGCGCGTTCGAACCGAACGGCCAGCGGGTGTTCGACTTCGGTCTCGCCGAGCTGGCCGGCAAGCTCGGCTACACGCCGCCAGCGGCCGGCGCGGAAGCACGCGCGCCGTCGACCGCCGCGGTTCCGCTCGGCGAGGCGCCGAAGCCGGACGCGGAAGCGGACAAGCCGAAGCCGAAGGCGGTGTTCACGGCGACGCGCAGCGCCTACGACTGGTTCGTGGAGGGCACGCGCGCCGAGGCGGCGGGCGGGGACGACGCCCGCGCCGAGACCTGCTACCGCGAAGCGCTCGCGCTGGATCCCGGGCTGGCCGCTGCGCGCACCAATCTCGGCAGCCTCGCCTATCGCGCCGGCGACGTCGCGGCCGCGCGTGACGCGTTCGAGGCGGCGCTCGCGCTGGATCCCGATCAACCCGAGGCGCGCTTCAACCTCGCGAACCTGGTGCTCGAGGCGGGCGACCTCGAGCTGGCGGTCGCCGAATTCCGTCGCGTGCTGCAGGCCGATCCGGAGTTCGCCGACGCGCATTTCAACCTGGCGGTGGCGCTGGAACGGCTGGGCGGCCGCGCGCAGGCGCGCGCCCACCTCGAACACTATCTCGCGCTGGAACCGACGTCGTCGAGCTGGGCCGAGCAGGCCCGCGCGCTGATCGCGCGGCTGGCCTAGAACGTTCTGAGCGGGGCGGCGCTCCGCTCGCTGCGGGGTCCTGTCCCTCCGGCCCCGGTGGTCGTGTACGTGTACGTGGTCGTGGACCTGGACGCGGTCGTGGACCTGGACGTGGTCGTAGACGTAGTCGCTGACGCTGTCGTGTGCGTGCGCATGGACGCGTTCAGGCACACCACGCCCAGGTTCGACGTGAGGTGCGCTTAGAAAGTCGAGCCGATCCCCACCAGGGCGACCACGCCCGTGCGCGTGCTGGTGGTTCCGACGGTCGACACGCCGGTCTCTCCCATGACCGCCAACGATCCGTGCGCGTACGAGACGCTGGGTCCGGCCAGCAGCTCGTACGCCGGTCGAGCGCGCGCGGTCCGGTTCGGGTCGCTCGACCACAGCGCGTGGCGGTAGCGGCCGTCGACACCGACGAGAAGGCCCGGACGCGCCGCCACGAGGGCTGCCAAGTGTGCCTCGCCGTCGCGATCGTCGCCTTCGCCGTCCTGGCCGTAAAGCAGATCGCCGACGATCCGGACCCGGCCCTGCCGGCGCTCGAGCGCGATCGCGCCCTGGATGAATCCCTCTTCGCTGGCAAAAAGGTCTTGCCGGTACATCACGGCCGCGCCGCCGTCGACGCCGTGGCTCGCCTGGTCGAGGAGCTGCGCGCGCAGTCCGATCTGGGGTCGTGCCGCCGGCGAGCCCGCCGCATCAGCGATGAAGCCGGCGCCGGCGACGAATACCACGCGTCCCACGATCCGTGCTTCCGCCGTGGCGGTGAGCAGCGGCACGCGCGTGCCGCCGTCATAGCCGGCCCAGGTCGTGGCCGTGAGCCGATCGCCGCTCACGCGCGCCGCCGTGGCGGCGGGCCGCATGTTCGCCGCCCCGTTCGTCGCCGGCAGCCCGTCGGCGCTCAGGTCAGGCTGGGGGAGATCCTCGGCCGCGGCTGCGATGCCCGGCAGTGACAGAGACGTGGCCAGGAGGACCGCCAGCGGAAGGGCGCGGGCGGCTGTGGACGATCGGTTCGTTGAACGCATGACGCCCTCCTCAATGACGGATGCCGGGCGCGCGCCCGTGGCGGTGATGAGGCAGCCCCTCCGAGCGCTGGATCGCGAGGCGCAGCTGCACCTCGTCGCGATCCGGATCGCTGAAGTCGATCCCCCTGGTCAACCGTTTCCAGCTCTTCTTCGCCTTGGCCACGAATGTCGGCTGGACGAAGTCGTAGGGGCTGAAATCGGGCTGGCGGGTGAAGAGGTCGCGTAGATCCGTCGCCGCGGCGTCGTACTGGTTGAGGGGCGGAATCCCGAAGATCAGATCCACCGTCT
Source organism: Polyangia bacterium (assembly GCA_035315605.1). Classification (GTDB taxonomy): domain Bacteria; phylum Myxococcota_A; class Polyangia; order Fen-1088; family Fen-1088; genus JADGRB01. The sequence goes on along the minus strand of DATFXS010000872.1, from coordinate 3,400 downwards.
TGAAGATCGACGCCAGGCTGATGTGGCTCTTGGTCACGTTTTCGCGCTTCACCCACGGCGAGATCGCCAGGAAGATCGAGCGGTAGCCGTCCACGTGATCCAGCCCATTCTGGGTGTCGTCCTCGACGACGAAGATCACCGTGTCGTTCCAGCACGGGCTCTTCGAGATCAGGTCCACCGTCAAACCGAGGGCCGCGTCGTTGTCCTGCACGAAGCGGGTGAAGTCCCAGGCGGGGCCGTTGGGGTGGATGTCGTTCGGACCACCGCCGTGATCGTTCGGGAGGTAGAGGTCGACGTAGGCCGGCAGATTGCACTTGCCGTGCGCGCGATCGACGTAGTGCGACTCGAACACCTGCTTGAAGCGCCCGAAGCGGCTGAAGCGGTCGGGGTCTTCGGGTAACGGCGCGTCCGGGATGTGTGTGTTGAACTCGGGGTAGAGGTGATCGGTCCGGGTCCGCACCGCCTGCTCCATCGGGACGTTGGCGTGCTCGCGGATGCCGGTCGGCTCGGTCGCGTTGTCCTCGTCGACCAGCGCGAACTCGTAACCGTTGCCGAAGTTGACGAAGTCCAGCCCGCGCCGCACCAGGTGCGCGTAGATGCCGCCATGCTGGTTGTAGTCGTTCGGCTCGGGCGAGGCGTTCGCGTCCGTGAAGCCGATGCGGCCCGGCCAGTTTGCGATCACCTCTGGGTCGTCGCCCGAATCGCGCCGGTGGCCGCCGTACGACGCCGGCCAGTGCGTCTCCTCGAACTCGGTCGTGTAGGTGTTGGTCAACCAGCGGTGGCCGTCCGACGAGACCGCTGGCTCGAGGAAGAAGTTGTCGCCGAAGGTGTAGCGCAGGGCGAGCTCGTGATGGTTGGGGCTGGCGGTCGGCCCCAGCGAGAAGGTCGGCTCACCGTCGACCGGAACGCCCTGCCGCGTCGCCGTGATGTCACCGAGAAGCAGGTCGTGCGTCGCGTTCTCCTTGTTGACGAAAATGACGTGCTTGATCTGGCGGCTCGCCATCCCCGCGTGGTTCGGGATCGGGTTGTTGTCGTCGTCGTGCTCGCCCTGATCGTTGCCGTCCCCGTCGTCGAAGCCGTTGTTGCGCATCACCTGCTTGGTGTCGGCGCGCAGCTCCGACGGCGATGGCACCCCGATGATGTTCACCGTGCCGAAGACGCTATGCTTCGGCGCCAGATTGTCCACATTCGGTCCCGCGCCCCGCCCCTTCGCGCTGGCCACGAACAAAGTGCCGCCGTCGTGGCTGACCCGGACGCTGGACGGCCACCAGCCGACCGGGATGAGGCCGGCGACGTGCCCGCCGCCCTGCAAGCTGACGACGCCGACGGCGTTGAGACCGGCCTCGGCCACGTACAGGGATCGCCCGTCGGGGCTGAGCGCGATCGACACCGGCTGCACGCCCTTGAGCACGCGGTCGGAACCGGGCAGCACGGACAGCGAGATCTCGTCCAGCTTGCGCTGGCTGCCGGCATCCAGAACGGTGATGAGATCGTTGTTGCCGTTCGACACGTAGATGCGCCCGCCGCCGGCCGCCACCGCGTTCGGGTGGGCGGCGCCGAAGGTCTCGATGCCGTCGTCGACTTCGCCGACGGCGCGGCCGGTCCGAACGACCGTGCGGACCACCGGCGCGGCCGGCTGGGCGAGGTCGAGGACGTACAGCGAGGACGACTCGGGGACGTTCGGGCTGCCGAGCGCCGGGATCGTGTATGTCACGTCCGCCGGGATGTAGCCGCAACGGATGCCCTCGGGATCGCGCAGCGACGTCGGCAGCCCGCTGATGGTGCGGGCGTCGATCTTCTTGATCTTGATGGTCTTGGGCGTGGCGACCTCGTCCGGGTAGCCGACACCCGGAATGCAGAGCGGGTAGTCCACGTTGTTGTCGCCCACGGGCGCGGCGGGACGGAGGTGGCTGTACTGGAAGACGCCGACGTTGGCGACCAGCAGCGCGCTCTCGTCGGGCGTCAGACTGATGCCGAACGGGTAGCGGCCGACCTTGGTGTGACCCGCGACCGCGGCGAAGTTGTCGGGCTCGACGATGTTCCCGGAGGCGTCGACGCCGGTGGCGATCTTGGTCGTGTCGACGACGAAGACCTGGAACGCTCCCTGATCGACGACGTAAAGGGTCTTCCCGTCTCGGGTCAGCACCAGGTTGCCGGGGAACGCGCCCTTGAAGCGATTGGCGGGATCGGCCGTCGGCGACAGCGGCCGGTCGAGCGGGTGCGCGGCGCCGTTCAGGTTGACCGAGCCGATCACCTGCCCGGTCGCGACGTCGCCGACCCAGAGGTTGCCGTTGTCGCCGCCCGACGCGTAGAAGCGCGCGCCGTCCGCCGAGAACACCACGCCCATGAATGTCGCGTCGATCATGACCGGCACCGCGGTCGGGGTTGCGCCGCCGGCGTTGCGAATCAGCGTCACCGAGAAGCGAGAGGCGCCGCTGTTGATCGTCGCGAGGGTCTGTTCATCCGGCGAAACAGCCATCCCGAATGGCTTGGGCGCGCCGACGTTCACCTCGACGCCGGCCGGCGTGACGAATCGACCGTTGGGCAGGATCGCGCCGGAGCGGCCGTCGATCGTCGTCGCCAGCGTGGTCGGTCGATTGCCGGCCGGCGCGTGGAAGCCGACAAAGTGCGACGAGCTGGCCGGGTGACCGCTGGAGTCCGTGATCGCGCCTTGCTGCGCGGTGGTCCCGGCCTGGTCGCCGCCGGTGTCCGCCTTCATGCACGAAGAACCCAGGCTGGCGAAGCAGATCGAAGCAGCGATGAAATGAGGAAGACGAAAACGATCAGCGCGTGTATCCACGGAGCACCTCCGACGCTTTCCTGGATACGCCTCTGCACGAACGCTGCACGCGACAGAATCTCTATCTTTGCGTTACGGCCACCGCCCGGATCCGTGCCGCGACGTTCATCGTGTTGTTACGAGCCGCGCCCGGATTCACGCATGTCCGAATTCATTTTTTTGGAATTCGCGACAAGCGCCGAGGCAGTCCTTCCGACAAACGGATCGCGGTACGCAGGCGCACTTCATCTCTGTCCGGATCGGAGAAATCGATCGCGCGCGTCAGCCGCCCCCAGCTGCGCTTCGCCCGCGCCGCCACGATCGGCGGGACGAAATCGTAGGGCGTGAAGTCGGGCCGCGCCGTGAAGATGTCGCGCAGATCGGTGGCCGCGGCGTCGTACTGGTTGAGGGGCGGGATCCCGAAGATCAGATCCACCGTCTTGAAGATCGACGCCAGGCTGAGGTGCGTCTTGGTCACGTGCTCGCGCTTCACCCAGGGCGAGACGGCGATGAACAGCGACCGGTGGCCATCGACGTGGTCCAGGCCGTTTTGCGTGTCGTCCTCGACGACGAAGATGACCGTGTCCTTCCAGCACGGGCTCTTCGAGATGAGATCCACGG
>DATFXS010000871.1:0-3904 GCA_035315605.1 Polyangia bacterium | reverse complement strand
CTACCTCGTCGCGCGGGCGCCCGCGCGCGCCGAGGTGCGAGCCAATCTCATGCTTGCCGGGCTCCGGGGCGAGCTGCCGGCCGTTGCGTCTCACCGGAAGGGACACCCTTCCGTTCCGTATGCATTCGCGATTGCAGCGGGCGCAGGGGTCGCGCTTCTCGGCATATAGGTATAAAATGTGGGCGCTTGCCGCGTCACTTCGCAGCTTCGTCTAGCTCAATCCAAGCTGTGGTCCGTCGATGAATCCAATGCTCAGCGTCATCCCCATTGGGCGAGACGTTTTTCAAGGAGATGCCCTTGGCCATCAATGAAACCATGGGGGGCCCGAACCGTCTCCGTCGCGCCGCGGAACCGACCGCGCGACGATCCGGCACACGGGCGGCCCTGTTCTGGGTGTTCGCGCTCGTCTTCGGCCTCGGCACCGCGCTGATGCTCGCGCGCTACATGGACAAAGGCAAAGGCACCGCGGCGGTCGCGACGTCCGGCGTCGTCGTCGCCGCCGCAGACTTGCCGCTGGCCGCCAAGCTGAAGATCGAAGACCTCAAGGTGATCGAATGGCCGGCGGAGCACATCCCGCCCGGCGCCGTCAGCGATCCGAAGGAGCTGGTGGGCCGCGTGACGATCTCGCGCGTTCTCGGGATGCAGCCGCTGCTTCCGGGGATGCTCGCGGCGAAGAACGCCGGCAGCGGACTGGCGGCGCTGATCCCGTCGAACATGCGCGCGATCGCGGTGCGCGTCGACGATGTCGTCGGCGTCGCCGGTTTCATTCACGCCGACGATCGCGTCGACGTTCTGGTCACCATTCGTTCGATGCATGCCGGCGGTGAATCGACGACCAAAGTGTTCCTGCAGAACATCAAGGTGCTGGCGGTCGGCCAGGAGGTCGACAACGGCGACAAGACGCGCCTGCACGCGACGCCCGCCACGGTCGCGACGCTGCTGGTGTCGCCGCAGGACGCGGAGCGCCTGGTCCTCGCGCAGTCCGAAGGTCGCATCATGCTGACGCTGCGGAGCTGGACGGACTCGCAGCCCGTCGTCACGGACGGCGCCAACCCGTCGGGAATCCTCGGCGAGAATCCTCCGGTCGCGCAGAAAGAGAACGGGTCGGCCGGCGGCGCTCCGTCGCATCCGGCCGGTCGTCGCGGGAAGGGCGGCAAGGCCGCCCCGCCGCCGCCGACGTTGGCGGCCGAACAGCCCCAAACGGACAAGGTCGAGATTCTGCGCGGCGATCGTTACGAGTCGCGTAACTTCCAGCGGGGAGAGAAGCGATAGTGACGCCCCGCTGGCTGGTCGGAGCCATGACGTTTGTCGCATCGCTTTCAACCTCAATCGCATTCGCGGCGCCCGCGCCCGAGCACCTGGCGTCGCCGCCCGCGATCCGGATCGATCGCGAAGTCGGCGCCGTGAAGAATCTGGCCCTCGAAACCGGGCAGAACCGCCTGTTGCTGCTGTCGGAGCCGATCGGTCGCGTCTCGGTCGCCGATCCCAAGATCGCCGACCTCAAGGTGATCACGCCGACGCAGCTGCTGCTCACCTCGCGCGGGGTCGGGTCCACCGACCTCACGCTGTGGAACAAGAGAGACGAGGCGCTGGTCATCGCGCTGCTGGTGACGCGCAACCTCGATCGCCTGCGCTCGCAGCTGCTCGAGTTTTTTCCCAACGAGAAGATCTCCGTTTCGGCGGCGGGCGATCTGATCGTGCTTTCGGGCGAGGTGTCGGACGTGCGCGTTCCCGAACGTGCCGCCGAGGTCGCCCAGTTGCACTCCGACAAGATCGCGAACCTGATCCACGTCGTCGGCAACCAGCAGGTGCAGCTCGAGGTGAAGTTCGCCGAGGTGTCACGGAACGGCCTGCGCGAGTTGGGGCTGAACGTCTTCCACCCGGACGCCGGCGGCCGCTTCGTCGCCGGGTTGAACCCGCCGACGGTTCCATCGGACCAGTTCTTCAACATCCCCGGCACGGGCAGCACCAGCCTGCCGAACGTGCCCGGTCCGGCGATGGGCGGCGGCTTCACGTTGTTCTTTTCCGGTCTCCCCAACTTTCCGTTCAGCGCGATCCTGACCGCCCTCGAATCCAGCGGCCTCGCCAAGCTGCTCGCGGAGCCGACGCTGGTCGCGCTGTCGGGTCAGGAGGCCCGGTTCCTGGTCGGCGGCGAGTTTCCGATTCCGATGTCGACCGGCCTTGGCCAGGTGTCGGTGCAGTGGAAGAAGTTCGGCATCATCCTGAACTTCACGCCGACGGTCATCGCGGACGGCGCCCTGCACCTCAAGCTGCAGACAGAGGTGAGCGACGTCGACGCCACCCGATCGGTGACGATCGGCGGTTTTTCGATTCCGGGGCTGACGTCGCGCCAGAGCGAGACGACCGTGCGCCTGGCGGACGGCCAGAGCTTCGCGATCGCCGGCCTGCTGTCGGACCGCGTCCGCTCGACCATCAACCGCGTTCCGTTCCTGGGCGACCTGCCAATCCTCGGGGTGCTGTTCCGATCCGTTCAGTACCAGCGTGACGAGTCCGAGCTGCTGGTGGTCGTGACGGCGCGCCTGGCGCGTCCCGTGTCGCCGCACGAGGCCCCGCGCCTGCCGACCGACAACGAGCTGAACGATCCGAACGACATCCAACTGTTCCTGTTCGGCTCGACCGGGGGCGGCGGCCAGGCATCCAGCAGGCACGGCGACGAGCAGTCGAGTCTGGATAGCGACGACTTGCGGCGGCGCACGGCGAGTCGGACAATGATGGACCGGGGACCGAGCGGGGAGCTGGGCTTCATTCGCTGATATCAGGTAGGACAATATGTCGAGACCGACAGTCTTATTGCTCGCCATGGACGACGCTCAGCAAGCCGACGTCCGGCTTGCGCTCAAGGACATCGCCAACGTCGTCCGTTCGAAGACCCCCGCCGAGCTGATCGCCGACGAGTACCGCAACCTGAATCCGGGCGCGGCGATCGTCGCGGTCCGGCCCGACGCGCCCAACCGGTTCGGCCTGATTCACAACGTCTCGGCGGCGGGCGGCGTCGTCATCGTCATCTCCCCGACCAAGGATCCGGAGCTGATCCTCCGGTCGATGCGCGCGGGCGCGCGCGAGTTCGTCCTGGAGAGCGACCACGAGGAGCTGCGGCTGGCGGTGCGCACGCACGCCAAGATGACCGTATCCGGAGGCGACATCGGCCAGGTGGTCACGATCTTCGGCGCCAAGGGCGGCGTCGGCTCGACGGCGATCGCGGTCAACCTGGCGGGGTCGATGCAGCGGCGCGGCCTGCGTGTGGTCCTGGTCGACCTCGATCTGCACCTGGGCGACGTGCTGTCGTTCCTCGACGTCGCGGGGACGTATTCGATCACGGACGTGCTCGCGAACATGAGCCGCCTCGACAAGGACCTGCTCGCGACGTCGGTCACCAAGCATCGTTCGGGCATCAGCGTCCTCGCGCAATCGAGCAAGGTGGAGGAGGCGGAGCAGATCAAGGCGGCGGACGTCTCGGCGTTGCTCGAGTTCCTGCGGCGCAACTACGACTTCGTGATCGTCGACGGCGTGCGCGGCTTCGACGAGCTCTCGCTGGCGGCGCTGGACGGCAGCCAGCACGTGTTCCTGGCGCTGACCCAGGACGTCCCGGCGGTGCGCAACGGCCAGCGCTGCCTCGAGCTGTTCGGCCGCCTCCAGTACGACCAGCAGCGCATCAAGATCCTCCTCAATCGCTACCAGAAGGCCTCGAAGATCACCGTCGAGGTGGTCAGCGAGACCCTCGGCCACCCGCTGACCCACACGATCAGCAACGACTTCATCCTCCTGATCGACGCCATCAACCGCGGCGTGCTGCTCGCCGACGCGGCGCCGCGCGCGAAGATCACCCAGGACGTCGAAGGTTTGATCCCCCACCTCTTGCCCGAGCGGACGCCGCGGTTGCGTC
>DATFXS010000870.1:0-3411 GCA_035315605.1 Polyangia bacterium | reverse complement strand
CGCCGCGCGTCCGCAAGAAGATCTGCGACGACAAGTGCACCGCCGACGAATGGCTGGACGTTCACCGCACCGCCCACCAGATGGGGCTGCGGTCCAACTGCACGATGCTGTACGGGACGATCGAGACCGTCGAAGAGCGCGTCGACCACATGCTGCGCTTGCGCGCGCTGCAGGACGAGACGGGCGGCTTCCAGACCTTCATCCCGCTGGCGTTCCACCCCGACAACAACGCGCTGATGAAGCTGCCCGCGCCGACCGGCGTGGAAGATCTGCGCACTTACGCGGTGGCGCGCCTGATGCTGCACAACATCCCGCACATCAAGGCGTACTGGATCATGCTGGGCGTGAAGACGGCCCAGACCGCGCTCTGGTTCGGCGCCGACGATCTGGACGGCACCGTCCAGGAAGAGCGCATCTATCACATGGCGGGCGCCGAGACGCCGCAGGTGATGAGCCCCGCCGAGATCGTGCGCATCATCCGCAACGCCGGCCGCACGCCGGTCGAGCGCGACACGCTGTACAACGTCGTCGCCGAGGGCGCGGCGCTGGCTTCCGACAAGCCGTTCCGCCGCGACGTGCGCCGCAGTCTGGAGGTGGTGTCGTGACCAAGAAGAAGATCGCGGCGGTGTCGTTCCTGAACGCGCGGCCGATCACCTACGGCCTCGAGCACGGCCTGGGCGACGACCGCTTTGACCTGTCGTTCGAGCTGCCCTCGCGCTGCGCCGAGCTGCTCGAGCGCGGCGAGGTCGACCTCGGCCTCGTGCCGAGCGCCAGCTACGCGGCGGCGTCGGGGGAGCTGCGCATCGTCCCCGGCATCGCCATCGCCGGCTTCGGCCCGGTGCGCACCGTGCTGCTGGTGGGCGAGGTGCCGTGGTCGGAGATGAAGGCGATCGCGCTCGACGGCGCGTCACGCAGCTCGGCGATGCTGCTGCGCCTGCTGTGCAAGGAACGGGGCCTCACGCCTCGTTTTCGCGAGGTGCCGCACGACGAGGTGCTGGATGCGGTCGCGGAGACGACCGGCGCGCTGGTGATCGGCGACGCCGGATTCGCCGCGGCGACACGCTTTCCGCACACCGTCGACCTCGGCGCGGCCTGGCGCGAGCTGACCGGCCTGCCGTTCGTCTACGCGGTCTGGGCGGGCCGTCCCGGCGCCGTCGGCCCCGAGGACGTCGCGATCCTGCAAGAGAGCCTGGCGCAGGGGCTGGCGGCGCGGGCGACGATCGCGCGCGCCTGGTCGGAGGCCCACGGCGGCGATCCGGCCGACTACGAGCGCTACCTGCAGCGCGACATCCGTTACCAGCTGGGCGCCGAGGAGCTGTCCGGCCTGTCCGCGTTCTTCGATCGCGCGCGCGGCGCCGGCCTGCTGCCGCGCGCCGTCCGCCCGCGGCTCTTCGAGGCGCGGCCGCGGATCGCGCCCGTCGCGCCCGGCGCCGCCTCGCGATCCATCGATTCGCTGCTGGCGGACGCCGCGTCAGGCAAGCGCCTGACCCCCGACGATGCCCTTCGTCTGTACGCCGACGCGCCGACGCTGGAGCTGGGCGCCGCCGCCGATGCGCGCCGCCAGGCGCTGCACCCCGACGGCGAGGTCACCTACATCATCGATCGCAACGTCAACTACACGAACGTCTGCGTCACCCGCTGCAAGTTCTGCAACTTCTATCGCCCGCCGACCAACAAGACCGACGGCTACGTCCTGTCGCGCGAGCAGCTCGCCCAGAAGTTTCAGGAGACGGTCGACCTCGGCGGCGTGCAGATCCTGCTGCAAGGCGGCCTGAACCCGAAGCTGCCGATCGGCTGGTACGAGGATCTGTTCCGCTGGATGAAGGCGAACTTCCCGCTCGCCATCCACGGCCTCTCGCCGGAGGAGATCCGCTACATCGCCGAGATCGAGAACATGTCGATCCGCCAGGTGATCGAACGCCTCATCGCCGCCGGCCTGGATTCGATCCCGGGCGGCGGCGCCGAGATCCTCGACGACGAGATCCGCTATCAGATCTCGCCGCTCAAGTGCTCGACCGACACGTGGCTGGACGTGATGCGCGAGGGCCACGGCCTCGGGCTGCGCACCACCGCGACGATGGTGTTCGGGTTCGGCGAGCAGCCGCGCCACGTCGTCGGCCACTTCGAGCGCCTGCGCGCCCTGCAGGACGAGACGGCCGGGTTCACCGCGTTCATCTGCTGGCCGTTCCAGGCGGAGGGCACGCGCCTCAAGCTGCGCGACGACACGACGGCGATGCGCTACCTGCGCGTGTTCGCGCTGGCGCGCCTCTACCTCGACAACTTCCCGAGCCTGCAGGTGTCGTGGCCGACGATGGGGCCCGAGGTCGGCCAGGTCGCGCTGCGATTCGGCGGCAACGACTTCGGCTCGGCGATGATCGAGGAGAACGTCGTGTCGCAGGCGGGCGCGATCTTCAAGCTCGGCGCCGACGACATCGAGCGCTACATCCGCGCCGCGGGGTTCGTGCCGCGCCGGCGCAACATGCGCTACGAGCGCCTCGCGGTCGCATAAGGAGATGCCGTGCGTGTGGTGAGCGCGCGCTGGGTGGTCCCGATCGTGCGGACGCCGATTCCGGAGGGCGCGGTCGCGCTCGCGGACGACGGCGAGGTGCTGGCCGTCGGCGGCCGCGCCGAGCTGCGCGCCGAGTTTCCCGATGCGGCCGAGGAACGCGCCGAGGGCGTGCTGCTGCCCGGGCTGGTCAACGCGCACACGCACCTCGAGCTCTCGCACCACGCCGACGCCGTGCCGGGCGGCAAGGGCCTCTTCGCCTGGGCGACGACACTGATGAGCGTCCGCAAGGACGACGCGCCCGAGCGGCAGCGCGCCGCCGCCGCCACCGCGGCCGCCGCGGCCGTCGCGCTCGGCACCGCGGCCGTCGGCGACGTCGGCAACTCGCTGGCCGCCGCGCCCGGGATCGGCCGCGCAGGTCTGGCGGGCGTGCTGTTCCACGAGCTGTTCGGCTCTCGCGAGATGGCCACGGGAGACGCCGTGGCCGATGCCGCCCGCGAGCGGGCCGCGGCCGCCGCCGACTGGCCCGATCGCCTCGGCTACGTGCCCGCGCCGCACGCGCCGTTCTCGGTCAGCCCCGAGCTGTTCACCCGCATCTTCGCGGCCGCCGCCGCGGCCGGGCGCGCGACGTCCATCCACGTCGCGGAGGACGAGGACGAGCTCGCGCTGCTGCGTGACGGATCGGGGCGCTGGCCGGCGCTGCTCGCCGGCATGGGCGTCGACGTGGCGACGCGCGTGCCGCGCAAGTCGCCCGTCGCGTACCTGGCGTCGCTGGGCGCGTTCGAGACGACGACGCCGCCGCTGCTCGTCCACATGGTGCACGCCGGCGCGGACGATCTGCGCATCGCGCGCGAGGCGGGCGCGCCGATCGTGCTCTGCCCGCGCTCGAACTTGCATATCGGCGG
>DATFXS010000869.1:0-5897 GCA_035315605.1 Polyangia bacterium | reverse complement strand
GCCGGCACATGAACGAGGTGAAGTACTGCTACGAGCAAGCGCTGGCGCGGAAGCCCAAGCTGGATGGGCGGCTGGTCGCGCAGTTCACGATCTCGGCGCAGGGCCAGGTGATCGCGTCGGTGAAGGCGAGCTCGACGCTGGCCGATCCGACCGCCGAGATGTGCGTCGTCAACGCCATCAAGCGCTGGGATTTCCCGGCGCCGAACGGCGGCGGCCTGGCGATCGTGACGTACCCCTTCACGTTCACACCCGCCGGCAACTGACCCATCTCCCTCTCCTCCGCCGGGAGCGGATCCCATCTCCCTCTCCTCCGCTTGCGGAGGAGAGGGTCGGGGTGAGGAGGTCCGGAACTACAGCTCGCGTTCGGCGGGCGGCTCTGAAGAGTCGCCGCCCTTCTTGGGCTTGTGTGACGAGCTGGCCGAGCTCTTCTTGGCCTTCGGTTTGGCCTTCGGCTTCGCCTTCGTCTCGGCCTTCTCGTCCGCCTTCTTGTCCGCCTTCTTGTCACCCTTGGCGTCCGGCTTCGCCTCTTTCTTGTCCGCGTCCGGCGCCGGCTCCTTCGTCACCTCGACGCCCGCGACGTCGTCCTTCAACTTGGCGAGCCCCAGCGCCCGCGCCTGCGCGTCCTTGACGGCCTGATCCTTCGCCTCGATCAGGCCCGCGCGCTCGGTCTCGAGCTTCTCGATCTTCTCCGCCGCTTCCTTCTGCACCGCCTCCGCCGCCGCGAGCTTGGCGGTCGCCGTGTAAGCGTCGCCGGTCGCCTTCGCGCGCTCCTTCCACAGCCAGTAGTTGCCGGCGCCCGACAGCAGCAACGCCAGCAGCAGCGGCAACACCACGCCCGACGACTTCGGCTTGATTGGATTTCCGTAAGCGTCGTAATTCATTCGCGTCACAGTCTACCAACGAACCGCCGATTGGCCGCAAACGCGCGCGTGTTAACTTCAATCGTGCTCTGGGCCGCAGGAATCACGGCTCTGATGGCCGCCGCGCCGGGCGCCCCGTCGCTGGCACTGACCTTCGACGACGGTCCCGACGCCGTGAAGCTGGGGCCCGCCGCGGTCGCCGAGAGCGACGCGATCCTCGCCGCGCTCGCCGAGGCGAAGCTGAAGAGCGTGCTGTTCGTCGAGGGGAAGCGGGTCGATTCGCCCGAGGGGCTGGCGGCGGTCGCGGCCTGGGGCAAGGCGGGGCACCTCGTCGCCAACCACAGCTACTCGCACCACAACCTGTCCGCGGCGAAGACGACGGTGGCGGACTTCGAGGCCGACGTCGTCCGCAACGAGGAGCTGCTGCGCGGGCTGCCCGGATTCACCCGCCTGTTCCGGTTCCCGTTCCTCAACGAGGGCGACACCGCCTCCAAGCGCGACGCGTTCCGCGCCTTCCTGCGCGCGCGGCACTACCGATCGGGCCGCGCCACCATCGACGCCAGCGACTGGTACTACGATCAGCGCTTTCGCCAGTGGCTGGTCGCCCATCCGGGCGGCGATCCGGGCAAGTTTCGCGACGCGTACCTGGCGCACCTCCTGGATCGGGCCCAGTACTACGACGGGCTGTCGAGGCGGGTCGTCGGCCGGAGCGTCAAGCACACGCTGATCCTCCACGTCAACGCCGTGAACGCCGCCTTCCTGCCCGACGTCATCCGCATGTTCCGCAGCCACGGCTGGAAGCTGATCGACGCCGCCCGCGCGTTCCGCGATCCGGTCTTCGACGCGCAACCGCGCGTGCTGCCCGCGGGCCAGAGCCTGATCTGGTCGATCGCCAAGGAGAAGGACGCCCCCGATCTGCGCTATCCCGGCGAGGACGCCGCATACGAAAAGCCGATCCTCGACGCCGCGGGGCTTTAGCGACCTCCGAAACTATCGCGGATTCAAGTCTGCCAACGCCGCTTGTTGGCTTCGACCTCGTCCGCGCTCGGCGCAGGCTTCGTGTGAATGCCTGCCTGGACGAACTCCTCGGGCCGCATGCCGCTGATCGCATTCAGGGTGATGTCCGCGGCGAACGCCGCCGGGACCTCGTCCTCGTCGAAGATCGCTTCCCATGGACACTCGGGCTGACAGGCACTGCAGCAGATGCACTGGTCCGGGTTGATGAACAACTGATTGGGAAGCGCGGATACGCCTTCCAGAGGTCTGTGTTCGACGATGCACTCCGGTTCTGGGCAGACGGACACGCACGAGGTGTCGACGCAGTCTCGGCAGAGGCGGGTGATGACGTATGCCATTCGGATTCTCCTCAGTTCGGGCGAAACGTCGTCGAGTTGCCGGCGAGCGATCCGCGCAGCAGCACCTCGCGTCCCCGATGGAGCGAAAACTCGAAGCCTGGCGAATGACGGCGGGCGGCGAGATCCAGCTTGCTCGCCGCGAGCTCGCGTGCGAGCCGGACGAGGCTCTTCAACTGCACGGCGCCGTCGCGATCGAGGCGCGGCAGCTTCGCCTCCTTGAAGTCAGAGACGGCGACCGTCATCCATTGCGTCCGTCCCGACCCGTCGCAGGTCGGACAGGTCTTGCCGAGCGCGCTGCGCAGCGCGCCTTCGACGAAGGCCGTCTGATTTGGGAGATCGCGCAGCGACCGCGCGAGATCCTTTGCCACCCGGAACGTGACCCGCGTCTTCATGTACAGCATTTTGCTGTACATCGATGGCCAGTGTCAATGCCGCCGATAGATCCGTAGCAATTTCAGTGAATTGACTTAGCCGCTGTGCGGGACGACCGGGCCGTTGTGGCGAGGGTTGCCGCCGAACATGTGCCAGCCGTCCAGCGTCGGATCGGCGACCTGCAGCGCGACGACCAGGCCGTCGGCGGTCGCGACGTAGACCCAGCCGCGCGCCACGATCGGCTCGGCGACCACGCGATGGCCGATGTCGTAGGCCCACAGCGTGTAGCCGGTGTCGACGTCGAGGCCGTAGAGCTGCCCGGCGCGCGTCGACACCACCAGCTGCGAGCCGGCGACGGCGACGCTGCCGACGGACCGCTTGCCCGCCGCCTTCGCGTCGGTCCGGATCCAGTAGGCGGCGCCGCTGGCGGGGTCGTCCGCCTCGATGACGCCGCCGCGGGCGACGTAGCGCACGCCGCGCGCGACGACGGGACGCGACCCTTCGAACGCCCAGACTGTCTTCCAGTCGCCCAGGCCCTGGGGGACGTCGGCGAGGTAGGGCGCCGCGCGCGCGCCGTGGCTGCGCAGGATCGCGCCGGTCGCGGCCGACACGACGATCTGCGCCTCGCCTCCGCGATCGCGCCGGCTGACGTAGAGCTCGCCGTCCGCGATGAACGGCGCGGTCGTCGCGTGCAGCGGGCGCGACCAGGCGAGCTTGCCGGTCGCCGCGGCGAAGCGGTAGGTCGTCCCGGCGGCGGTCGACACGTAAACGGCGCTGTCGGCGACGACGGGCGCCGCGTAGAGCTCACCGTCGATCGGCCACGCCCAGACCTCCTCGCCTTTCGCGACCCGGTAAGCGGACAGCTGATACCCGCCGTTGGCCGGATGCGCCGCGAACACCAGCCCCTTGGCGACGGCGACCTGCGCCAGCGTCGGATCGCCGAGCCACTTCGACCAGCGCATCTTGCCGGTCTTGGCCTCGAGGCAGATCAGCGTGCAGCTCTCGGTGTTGAAGATGACGTCGTCGTCATCCTCTTCGTAGATCGGCGCGGTCGGTCCGTTGTCGGGCAGGCGCGACGTCACCCAGACGATCCGGCCCTCCTCCGCGTCCAGCGCGTAGAAGTTGTAGGTCTCGAATCCGCCCGAGACGAACACCTTGCCGTCGCCGTACGCGACCGCCGGCAGCTGCAGCGAATCGGGGAGATGCGTCACCCAGCCGCGGCGATCGTCGCCGAAGACGAAGCCGATCGACCCGCCGTCTGGCGCGCCCGGCACCGCGACCGCGCGCGCCGGTCGATCGGCGCCGAGGGCGAGCGGCTGCGCGGGGACGAGGCCCGGCTTGCGGCGGGCCGGCGCCTGCGGTACGGGCGGCGCCTCATCGAGATCCGCGCCGGGCCCCGGCGTCACGACACCCAGCTTCGCGGGCGGCGGGGGCAGCGGCGTCCGGCGGCTGTGGCAATCGCCGGCGACGACGGGGACGGCAGCCAGCAAGAACGGGAGCGCGAGGCGAGGGCGGATCATGGTTTTCTCTCCGCGTAGGGGAGGGGCTGCGACGGTTTCAGCTGGTACGGGTAGCTGACGATCGACACGCTGCCGTCGGCCACGACCGCGAACGTCCACTTACGCGCGGCCGCCGCCATGCAGGCGCCCACGGCGGCGTTGGGCAGAGAGGATTTTGTGATGGTCGCGGCGAAGACGTGACCGTCGTCGGCGATCGACAGCTGCAGCACCAGCCGGCCTTCCAGGGCGTGATCTTTCTGGAGCTCTTGTTCGTAGCAGTACTTGATCTCGTTGGCGTGCCGCTTGAAGACGCGCCGGATGATCTCGCGGTCGAGCATGCCGCGGACCGAGACCGTACCCGGGATGACGTCGGGCGTGCCCGCGTGGTACCCGACGGTCGGCGAGGCGGCTCTGCCGTAGGTGGCGGAGGAGCCGTAGCCGGAGCCCGAAGCGAAGCCACTGGACGCGCCGTGGCCGACCGTGCCGACGTTGCCGAGGCTGATGGTGCCCTCACCGACGCCGCCGCCGCCCGAGCCTTGCCCGACGAGGCTGAGGCCGCCGTAGCCGTACGCCTCGCCGATCACCGTGCCGACCATGCCGGCCAAATTCGCCCGGCGCATGCCCTGCGGCACCTCGACGGGGACGGCGACCTCCGCGCCGCGGCCGCCTTCGGTGACGCGCGAGGTGTCGACCGCGACGAACGCGGTGTAGGGGCTCATCAGATGATGCTCGAGCGCGATCGCCGTGATCCGCTCGCGCAGGCCCTTCGCCTCGGCGTCGCCGTCATGCTGGCGCAGCATCTGGCGTGACAGCTCCGCGATGCGCGCCCGCGCCCAGACCGACGCGACGGACGGGCGCGCCTCGTCGCGTTCGGGCAGCGTGACCGGCACCGGGAACGACACCGGCTGGCCCGCCTTGCGCGCGTTCACGGTGACGACCGCGCGGCCCGGCCGCCCGTAGCGCGCCGCCACGACCACCGGCTGGCCCAGGAACAGATCGGGGATCGCCGCCGGAACCTGGTCCTGCACGTCGAGGCCATTCCAGTCGATGCTGACGTCGGTCAGCAGCGGCCGCGCGATCCGATCGTGGAACTTCGAGGCCGCCGCCTGCGTCTCCTCGTCGGGCCGCACGATCTCGACGGCGCCGCGCCCGATCCGCGCCATCTCCTCGAGCAGATAGCGGTTCACGGCCGAGCCGACGCCAAACGAGAACAGGCGCGCCGGGCCCAGGTGGGCGCCGACCTGGCGCAGCACCTCGTCCTCGTTGCCGATGTAGCCGTCGGTCAGGAAGGCGACGATCCGCAGCCGCGCCGGATCGTGGGGGAAGTCGAGGGCGGCCGCGACCCCGGACGTCATCTCGGTGCCGCCCCCCGGCGCCAGCGCGTCCAGCCAGCCGAGCGCCAGCGCGACGTTGCGCGGGTGGTTGGCGAGCGGCCGCGGCCCGAGCGCGCCGGCCCGATCGTCGAAGCGGATGATCTGGAACGTGTCGTCGGGGCCCATCGCGCCGAGCGCGCGCCGCACGACCTCCTTCGCCTTGGCGAGCGGCTGGCCCGCCATCGACGACGACGTGTCGACGACGAACACCATCTCGCGCGGCGTGATCTCGGCGGGCGCGGCGGTCTCGGGCGGCTGCGCGACCAGGAAGAACGAGCCGAACGGCGCGGCCGCGGCCGCGCGGTGCGTGAGGACGGCGAAGGCGGGGTGCGCGCCGGCGACCTTGTAGCGCAGGATGAAGTCCTTGTTCGGGATCGTGTCGCCCGCCGCCAGCGTCACGCGCGCGCCGTCGACGACGATGCGGTGCGAGGGCGAGCT
>DATFXS010000868.1:0-2277 GCA_035315605.1 Polyangia bacterium | reverse complement strand
TGCCGACGCTGCTCATGTTCGGGAAGGAGGACAGCAACTACAAGGCCGGCTCGCTCGATCGGTTCGCCGGTCTGCTGCCGAGGAACCGGGCGGTGGTCATCCCGCACGCGGCGCACTTCCTGACCGAGGACGCTCCCCTCGAGTACACGGCAGCGCTCGGCGCCTGGCTCACCGAGCACTGAGCCCCCGCCGCGCCTCAGTGATAGGGCGAGACGCAGACCTTGTTCGTGCAGACCAGCGGGTCGGGGCACTCGGGCAGGTTCGGCGCCATGTTCGGATCGGGCGGGCTGCAGTGCGAGCCCTCACCCGGCAGCGGCGTGAAGGCAGCGGTCTGGCCGGCCGTCTGCTGCGCCTGCGCGTCGGTGTACATCTCGCAGACCCCGCGCACAATCCGCCAATACACCTTGCCGGCCAGCTCGATGTCGAGGACCTGGACCGCGTCGCATCCGCGCAGGCCCGCGTGGGTGCGCAGCGTGGCGATCATATCCTCCGTCGAGCTCGCCGTGCCGTTCTTGTTGGCCCCCTGGTAGACCTCGAACAGGCCGACGTCGACGTGCGGGCGCGTCGGTGGCTTGCCGATGAAGACGTCGACCGCGGCGGGGTTGCGCCGCGCGAACGCGCGTGGCGGCGTGTTGACCGCCGCGTATGTCACGCTGTCGGGCAGGGAGACGCAGCCGGCGAGCGCCGCCACCGCCGCGACCACGATCGCGATCCTCGATGGGATAAGATTTGTCACCCGATGCCCGACCTCAATCCAGTGTACCGCGAGCGATTGTTCGCGCTGATCGACGACGCGCCGTTCGTCCGCCACATGGGGATGCGCATCACCGACATCGCCGTCGGCCGGGCGACCTTCGAGATGACGGCCGCCCCGTTCCGCCTGCAGCCGTTCAACGTCATCCACGGCGGCAACATCGCGACCCTGATCGACAGCGCGACCTTCTGGGCCTGCTTCCTGTCGATGGGCAGCGACGACGACGGACTCACCAGCATCGACCTGAAGTTGAACTACCTCGCGCCGGCGCGCGTGGAGGCGCTGCGCTGCACCGGCAACCTGATCAAGGAGGGCAAGCGGTTGTCGTACGCCGAGGCGGAGGTGCGAGGCGAGGACGGGCGGCTCGTGGCGCATGGTACGTCGACGCTGATGCGCCTGCCGGGGTTAGGTGTGAAGCTCGGGATTCCGCTCTGGGCCGGCGGATAGGGGTACTCTCCCGGCCATGTCGCTGGCGGCGATCATCAAGGGCAAAGGGCCGAACGGATTCGGCTACGGCACGACGGCCATGCAGGTGGTCGCTGGCTGCGATCTCTCCGGACGGACGATGCTGGTGACCGGCTGCAGCTCAGGGCTCGGCCTCGAGACGATTCGCGCGCTCGCCGCGCAGGGGGCGCGCGTGATCGCGACCGCCCGGACCGTCGAGAAGGCGCGCGCCGCGAGCCAGTCGATGAGGGGCGACTTCGTCCCGCTCGCCTGCGAGCTGTCCGAGCCGGCGTCGATTCGGGCCTGCATCGACGCCGTCAAGAACGGCGCCGCGCCGCTGGACGCGATCGTGTGCAACGCGGGCGTCATGGCGCCGCCCACGCTGCGCCAGGCCCACGGCTACGAGCTGCAGTTCTTCACCAACCACATCGGCCACTTCATCCTGGTGACGGGCCTGCTCGATCGACTCGCGCCCGGCGGCCGGGTGGTGGTCGTCGCCAGCAACGCGCATCGCCGCGCGCCCAGGGGGATCGAATTCGACAACCTGTCCGGCGCGCGCGACTACTCGCCGATGCGCACCTACGGACAGTCGAAGCTGGCCAACGTCCTGTTCACGCGCGAGCTGGCCCGCCGGCTCGGCAGCGGCGGCCGCACTGCGAATTGCCTGCATCCCGGCGTGATCGCCACCAACCTGATGCGGACCGTGCCGCTCGTCGGCCGGGTCGCCATGTCGCTCGCGTCGCCGGTCCTGCTCAAGACCGCGGCGGAGGGCGCCGCGACCCAGTGCTATCTCGCGACCAACCCCGCCGTCGCGAACGTCACCGGCGTCTACTTCCGCGACTGCAACCCCGCCGACCCCTGGCCGATGGCGAAGGACGACGCCGCGGCTGCCCGCCTCTGGGCGACATCCGAAGAGATCGCGGCGCGGGTGTAGAGTCGCGCTGATGCCCGCCGCCTCCGCGCTGGTCGCGACCGCGCTCGCATCCGCCGTCGTCGCCTGGGGGACGCCGCCATCCTCCCAGCCGCCTCCGTCGGACCGCATCCAATCGATCTTCGATCCGAACCCGGCGATTCCTCCC
>DATFXS010000867.1:0-5123 GCA_035315605.1 Polyangia bacterium | reverse complement strand
GGCAGGCGAGGCCGGTCATCATGCTGGTGCCGTTCATCAGCGACAGCGCCTCCTTGGGCCGCAGCGCCAGCGGCGCCAGGCCACAGCGCTCCAGCGCACGCGCCGCCGGCATCACCTCGCCCGCGAACGACACCTCGCGCTCGCCCGCCAGCGCCGCCGCCACGTACGAAAGCGGCGTCAGGTCGCCGCTGGCGCCGACGGAGCCTTCGGCGGGGATGCGGGGCAGGATCCGCTTTTCCAGCAGCGCGACCAGCCGTTCGATCACCAGCGGGCGCACGCCGGAGTGACCGCGCGCGAGCGAGGCGATCCGCGCCGCGACGACCGCGGCCGCCTCCTCGTCGGCGAGGGGCGCGCCCGTGCCGACGCCGTGCATGCGGAACAGGTTGGTCGACAGCTCCTCGCCGAGCGCAACAGGGACCTCGGTGTCGCACGATTCGCCCACGCCGGTCGTCACGCCGTAGACGACGCGCCCGGCCGCGAGCTGGCGCTCGAGGCTGGCGCGGCTCGCCTCCAGGCGCGCGCGGTAGGCGGGCGCGGCGTTCAGGACCGGCCGCGCCCGACCCTGGGCGACGTCGCAGATCTGCTCGAGCGTCAGCGCCTCGGCGCCGAACGTGACGTCGGGAGGGGCGGCGCGGCTCACGCGGGGCTCTCCCGCGTCTGCCAGAACGGATAGAAGTTGAACCAGTTGTCGGGCGCCAGGCGGCAGTAGTGTTCCAGCCGCTGCGCGAAGCGCTGCGCCCACACGCGCGCGTCGGCCTCGCGCTCGCCCCGGCGCAGCTCGATCCGATCGGCGAACGGTTCGCAGTAAAAGTCGTAGCGGTTCGGCTCGTGAAACAGGCCGAAGGTCAGGTAGACCGGACACCGCAGGCTCGCCGCCAGCCAGTACGGACCCGCCGGCAGCAAGGCCGGCGCCCCGAACAGATCGACCTCGACCACCCGATCGCCCAGGCCGACGCGGTCGCCGAGCAGCGCCACCATCTCGCCCGCGTCGATCCGCTCCTTCACCGCCAGCAGGAAGCTGATGCTCTTCTCGACGTTGATGATGCGGGTCGCGAGCGCCGGATTCAGCTTGGCGAGGATGCCGTTGATGAAACGCGCGTTTTCGAAGTAGCCGACGATGGTGAGCGGCAGCGCCTGGGACGTCGCCAGCGCGCGCATCGCCTCGAAGCTCCCCAGGTGCGCGCCCAGCAGCAGTGCGCCGCGCCGCTGCTGCTTCAGCGCGATCAGGTGTTCCTTGCCGGTCCCCCGGATCGTGAACGGCGAGACCTGGCCCAGCACGAAGAACAGCCGATCGAGTGTGACGTGCGCGAAGCGGAGGCAGTGCGCGAACACGGCCCGGAACCCGTGCGCCAGCCCGAGGCGGCGCAGGTAGTCGCGCGACGCGCGCCGCGCCTGCGGCGCGAACGCGACGAAGTAGAGGACGATCGGCGCGAGCAGCACGCGCGTGACGCCGCGCCCGAGCAGCCGGCAGATCGCGATCAGCAGCCGGATCGCGAACGTGCTCCCCATCTCGGACGTCCGCAGCCAGGCGGTCGCCGGCGCGTGCGAGGCCGTCACGGCGCGCGGCTCCCCAGGCGACGCAGCCTCCAGGAGATGGAATCGAACAGCAGACGGGCGTGCATCCAGCTGATCGCAACGTTATCCCGGACCGGACGAAAGTGCGACGTGCCGCCGTCGGCGGCGGGCAGGTAACGGACCGCGGTCGGCAGGTTCACGATCGGCACCCCGGCCCAGTGCAGGCGCACGGCGATCTCGATGTCGAAGTCCATCCGGTCGCCCCGCGGCCCGACGGCCAGCGCGGCCTCGACAGGGTAGACGCGGAAGCCGCACTGCGGGTCGACGATGAAGCGCCCCCCCGTCTGCAGCAAGACCATGAAGTTGGTCAGGGCGTGGGCGGCGCGGCGGCCGCGGGGCATCGTCGCGTCGAACACCGGGTGGCCGAGGATGGCGGCCTGGGGGCGCTCCGCCGCCTGCGCCAGGAACTTCGGGATGTCGGCGGTGTCGTGCTGGCCGTCGGCGTCGATCTGCAGCGCGTGCGTGTGGCCGCGATCGCGCGCCGCCTCCAGCCCGACTTTCACCGCGGCGCCTTTGCCGCCGTTGTGCTCGCGATGGATCACCAGGGCGGCGGCCTGGTTGGAGATCTCGTCGAGCGCCTCGACGGCGGCCGCGTGGCTCCCGTCGTCGACGACGATCACGTCCGGGATGTATTGCCGCACCTCGCGCACGACCCGGCCGATGGTCAGCGGGTTGTCATAGGTCGGGATCACGGCGCACGTCCGCAGCGGCGCGCTCATGCTTCCGGCTCGAATTCGAACGTGCCCGAAGTGGCGACGGTCGTGCCGCGGCGGAGCTCGAAGGCGACCTTGACGGGCGGCGTCCGCACCAGCGCCAGCTCGAGCGCGTCGCCCGGGCCGA
This sequence comes from Polyangia bacterium, assembly GCA_035315605.1. GTDB lineage: Bacteria > Myxococcota_A > Polyangia > Fen-1088 > Fen-1088 > JADGRB01. The sequence goes on along the minus strand of DATFXS010000867.1, from coordinate 2,708 downwards.
TCGGTTTGCGGAACTTCAGCGCGGTGATCCGGCGCAGCCGGCGGTGCTCGGGCCAGCAGGCGCGCAGCTCGCGCAGCACGATCTCGTTCAGCTGGACGACGCCGGCCAGCACCGGGAACCCGTCGAAATGGCCGCGGAAGAAATGCCAGTCGTGGGGGATCGTGATTGCGATCGTCCGATGCTCGGGCGGCGCCGACTTGCTGGTGTCGTCGTCGAACAAGGCCAGGACCCGCGCGCGCACCAGCTTGCCGCTGTCCTCGCGCGGCAGCGCGGCCACGATCCGGAACCGGCGCGGTACCGCGATCGGGTCCAGCCGGCGCAGCAGCGCCTCGCGAAGCGCCGCGACCGACAGCGTCGGCGCCACGACCGCCGCCCACAGCTCGTGCTGCCGGGCCGACGGCGTGTCGACGGCGACGACGGCCGCGTCCGCGACGCCGGGGATGTCGCGCAGCGCGCGTTCCACCTCGGCGAGCGCGACGCGGCTGCCGCCGATCTTGACGATGCCGTCCGCGCGCCCGACCAGTTCGAAACGGCCGTCGGCGCGCGCGCGGATCCGATCGGCGCCGCGATACCACCCGTTCGCTTCCGTGGCGGCAAACGGCGAGCGGAGCCGCATCGTCCCGTCCTCGTCCGCGTCGACGCTGACGCCGGGAAACGGTTGCCAGCCCTCGTCGTGGCCTTGCCGCCAGGCGATGCCGCCCGTCTCCGACGATCCGAGCACCTCGATCACCGGGATCCGGGCGGCCGCGGCCACCGCCGCCGCCGTTGCGCCGTCCAGCGGCGCGCCCGAGGAGAAGATGCGCGTCAGCGGCGGCAGCACGCCCGCGGCCAGCGTCCCGACGGCGCGCAGGTGGGCCGGTACGCTGACCAGCACGTTCGTCTGGTATCGCTTCGTCTGCGCGGCGATCGTCTCCGCGTGCAGCGGGGTCGAGCGGACGAGGGCGCCGCCGCCCATGAACGGCACCATCACGCCGAAGAGCAGACCGTATAGATGATGGGGCGGCACCGTCGCGAGGACGCGCGTCCCCGGGCCCAGCTCCCACAGCCGCACCAGCAGCTCCGCCTCGCCCAGCAGCTGCGCCGCGGTCTTGGGGCAGCGGAGGTGGGCGCCCGTCGATCCGGACGTGTAGACGCTGACCAGCGCGCGATCGGGCGCGAAAGCGGGCGGCGGCTCGGGCGCGGCGCCGGCGGCAGGCGCGTCGCCCAGCCGGCCGCGGACGTCGACCCCGCCCTCGCCGCCGCCGTCGTGGAGGATCAGCCGGATGGCGCGCTCGGCGCACAGCCGGTCGATCGTCTCTGGACGCCCGTTGGGCGGCAGGGCCGCGGTGCGGCCGCCGCGCCAGATCGCGAGCAGCGCGACCGCGCACAGATACCGATCGGCGCACGCCACCATCACCTCGGCGGCGGCATCTGCCCCTTGGGTGGTCAGGCTGCGCGCCAGCGTCGCCGCGTCGGCCAGCAGGTCTTGCCACGACCGCGCCGGCTCGCCGAGCGCGAAGGGCGCGTCCAGCTCTCGCTGCCGAGGCGCCAGCGTTTGCCCGCCCGCCGTCTCCATCGCCGTCGGGCTGCTAGGGCGCACCCGGGGGCGGGCCGCCTGGCGTCGGGCCGCCCGCCAGATGGGTCTCGACCATCGAGACCACGTCGTCCACGGTCCGCACCGCGCGCAACACGTCTTCGGGGACCTCGCGTCCCGTCCAGTCCTGAAGGTAGACGACCAGATCGACCGCGTCGATGCTGTCGAGGTCGAGGTCCTTGCCGAGCAGCGCGGTCGGCGTGATCTTTTCGGCCGGAAGGCCGAACGTCTTCGTCAGCAGCTCCTGCACGCGCGTGAAGATCTCGTCGCGCGTCATCGGTGGCCCTCCGCGCGCGCTCTCTCCTCGGCGATGAACGCCGCCAGCGACCGCACCGACCGAAAGATCTCCCGGTTCCGTTCGTCGTCGGCCTTGATCTGAACCTTGTAGCGTCGCCCGATCTCGACCGCCAGCTCCAGCGCGTCGATCGAATCCAGGCCCAACCCGGCCGCGAACAGGGGGGCGTCGGCGTCGATCTCCTGCGGCTGGACGTCTTTCAGCATCAGCGTCTGCACGATCAGGGTCTTCAGCTCGTCTTCGATGTCACTCATGATTTGCGCGTATCTACTGGATCTAGCAGGCCCAGGTGTTGGCGAAAGGTCGCCTCGCATGCTTCCATCAGCGAGCCTGCGTTCCCCCCGAAGGCGGCCGGGCTCATGACCGGAAGGCGCGTCACCGTGAGGACTGCTGTTCGACGCCCCACATCGTACCACGGCATCTCTTTGGCCAGCACCAGCGGTTCGCAGCGGATCAGAAGCGGCACCACCGGGACGTTCGCGCGGCACGCGATCTCGAATGGTCCGCGCCGGAACGGCCGCAGCCCGCCCGGGGGCGAGCGCGTCCCTTCGGGAAAGACCAGCAGCGGTGCGGCCTGCGCGATGCGATCGAGCGCTCGGCTCACCACCAGGCCGGCCGCCAGCCCCTCCATCTCGCCTCCCTCGAGGTAGTTGCAGGCGCGCAGGATGCGCCCGACGAACGGCACGCGGAACAGCAGCGGCTTCGCCACGCAGACGAGGCGGCCGAACAGAGCGGCGAGGGCGCACTGGTCGATCAGGGTGGGGTGGTTCGCGACCATCACGAACCGCGGTCCGGGCGTCGAGGCGTCGAGCCCGCGCGGATTGAAGTCCATCAGGCGGC
>DATFXS010000866.1:0-4850 GCA_035315605.1 Polyangia bacterium | reverse complement strand
CCCGCCGAGCCTTCGGCTCGGCGACCTCTCCCCACTTCGTGGGGCGAGGTGGAGAAAATCACCGGGGCGGGGTGACCGTGACGCGGACCCAGCGGCCGGGGCGGATGACCAGCGTGCCGCTGACGGCGATCTGCGCGGGCGGCACCCAGACGGTCCCGAGCTCGGGCGGGCGCTCGTAGTGGCCCGACGCCCAGACCCAGGCGATGCCGTTCCAGTCGTAGCGCCCTTGGATCCACGTCGCGCCGGCGAACGGCGCGGGCGGCGGCGTCTCGTCGGGCGGCGGCGGGCAGGTGGGACGATCGACGGCGCCCAGCTGGCGCAGGCGCAGCTTCTGCATCACGCGCAGATCGAGGGCCGCCTGCGTCTCCCAGCGCACGCGCTCGGCCGCCTCCGCCTGCGCGGCCTGCAGACGTCGCGCCTCCGCGTCCATCTCGCGGAACATCGCCTCGTCGCGCTTGCGGCGAAAATCGGGGTCCGCCCCCATCGCCTGCAGTCGCCCGACCAGCCCGAAGCGCAGATCGATCGCCGCGCGCCGCGCGACGACGGCGTCCATCTCGCGCCGCGCGCGGATCTCGTACTGCCGGCGCTGTTCCTCGAGGCGGGCCGCGACGCGCGCCTCCTCCAGGCGCTGGCGGAGCATCGGATCGGCCCCCCGCTGCCGCAGGCTCGCCAAAAGCTGCCAGCGGATCGCGAACGCCGCCTGGCGCGCGCGCCATTCGCGGGCCCGGCGCTCGGCGGCCTCGCGCTCGGCCTTCGCGTGCGCGTCGGCCTCGACCACGAGCCGCGCCTGCTCGGCCGCGCGCTGTTTCTCCCGTTCGGCGTCCAGCTCCGCGCGCCGCTGTCGTTCCAGGGCTTCGCGCCGCGCGCGGTCGGGCGCGTCGCGCCGCGCGCGCTCGGCCTCCTCCGCCTGCTCGCGGCGCAATCGTTCTTGCTCGCGCTGGAGGCGCTCGTGTTCTGCGCGCGAAGCTGCCGCCTGCCGGCTCCGATTCTCCTCGTCCGCGGCGGCCTGTTTCCGTCGTTTTTCCTCCGCGGCGGCGTCGGCACGGCGCCAGGCCTCTTCGGCCGCCCGCTTCTCCGCGGCTTGCCGCGCCCGCAGCCGTGCCATCGGGTCGGCGCCCGCGCGCTGCAACGATCCGAGCAGCCAGACGCGCAGCTCCCGCGCGCGCCTGTCCTGCTCCGCGCGGATCGCCGCCTGCCGCGCCCGCTCTTCGGCCTCGACGTCGACCATCCGGACCAGCTCCAGGAACACCTGGGCGCCGCTCGGGTCCTGCGCGACCGGATCGGTCGACAGCGTCATCGCGCATCGGCCCGCCGCCGAAGCGCCCAGATCGACGCTGCCCCGGACGACGGTCGCGCCCACGTCACCGGGCGGCAGGCTGGGCGGTGGCAGCGCCGCCCGCGCGGCGTCCGTGGCGGCGGCGCCCGGATTGATCTCGCCGGCGACGGTCGCGGACCCACCCGGGCCGGCCGCGGTCCCCTCCGCGCGCACCGGCGGCGCCACGGCACCGACCAGCGAACCGATCAGCCGGGCCTGCGCCTGGCGCTCGCGTTCCAGCTCGGCGAGACGGCGCGTCCGGTAGTTGTCGAACGTCTCGCCGATCGTCCCTTCACGTTCGGCGCTCGGGCAGGCGACCTGATAATGAAGCTGCACCGCGCGCGGCAGCGCCACGACGTAATGAAGGACCTGCGCGCTTCCGCTCTGCGGCACCGGGATCTCGGCCACGATCGCGGGCGCCGTCGAGTTCGGCGGGCCGGCGAACGCCGTCGATCGCCCGACGATCTGCGTTTGCAACTGCGGCCCGCAGCCGGTGAGCGCGGTCACCGCCGCCGCTCCCAACCACACCGTGCGCTTCGCTCGGCGCCCGATCCCCGGCTTGAGCGTCACTCGCTGCGAGAATATTTGTGGGTGCATGTGCCGTCAACCTGTGGGTAAAAAGACGGCAGCCCTGGCGCGGAAATTTCAGCGGCCGTCATCAATCGAACGAGGAGCTTCATGATCACCACCTGGGTTCGCCTCTTCACGCTGTCGCTGATCACGCTCGCCGCCTGCGCGACGACCGATACCGCCAATCACTATCGCCCCGCGCTGGCCAGCCAGGAGCAGTGCTGTCAGCAGCTGCGGGACCCGAACGCGCAGCGCGCCTGCCTGGCGGACATCCCCCGCACCCAGGACGAGACGTCGCCCATCAATCAAGAGACCTTCCAGTGTGTCGAGCGCCATTTCGCCTGCGATCCGGCGACCGGAAAGGCGACGCGCGACTCCGCCCAGCAGCAGCTGGACTGCCTGAACGATCTCGAGTCGACCCAGCAGGCACGCAACGAAGCGCCCGCGCCCGTCAAGTGACCTGACGGGGGCAGTACCGATCCACCCGTCGCATCCCCCTCGACATCGTGCCATCCGACGCTAAGAATGCGTCCATGGCGAACAGCTTCGGCAGCCGGTCCACCCTCGACGTCGGGAAACGCAAGTTAGAAATCCACAAACTCTCCGCGATGGAGAAGGCCGGCTTCGCGCCGGGGCGGCTGCCGTTTTCGCTGCGCATCCTGCTCGAGAACCTGCTGCGCCACGAGGACGGCAAGCAGGTCAAGGAGGCGGACATCCGCGCGCTGGCCGGCTGGGACCCGAAGAGCGCCCCCGCGAACGAGATCGCCTTCATGCCGGCCCGGGTGCTGCTGCAGGACTTCACCGGCGTTCCGGCGGTGGTCGATCTGGCGGCGATGCGGGCGGCGATGAAGAACCTGGGCGGCGACCCGACGCGCATCAATCCGCTGCTACCCGCGGAGCTGGTGATCGATCACTCGGTGCAGGTCGACGAATTCGGCAAGCCGGAGGCGCTGTCGCTGAACGCGCAGATCGAATTTTCGCGCAACAAGGAACGCTACGCGTTTCTCCGCTGGGGCCAGGCGGCGTTCCGCAACTTCGCGGTCGTGCCGCCCGACACCGGCATCGTCCACCAGGTGAACCTGGAATACCTGGCGCGCGTCGTGTTCACGAACGAATCGAAGTCGGGCCCCGCGCAGGCGTACCCGGACACGCTGGTCGGGACGGACTCGCACACGACGATGGTGAACGGCCTGGGTGTGCTCGGCTGGGGCGTCGGCGGGATCGAGGCGGAGGCGGCGATGCTGGGACAGCCGCTGTCGATGCTGATTCCGCAGGTGGTCGGCTTCCGCCTGCACGGCAAGCTGCGCGAGGGCTCGACGGCGACCGACCTGGTGCTGACGGTGACCGAGATCCTGCGCAAGGCGGGCGTGGTCGGGAAGTTCGTCGAGTTCTTCGGCACGGGCGTGGCGGCGCTGTCGCTGGCTGACCGCGCCACGATCGCAAACATGGCGCCCGAGTACGGCGCCACCTGCGGCATCTTTCCGATCGACGACGAGACCCTGCGCTACCTCCGTTTCACGGGGCGCAAGGCGGAGGACGTCGAGCTGGTCGAGGCCTACGCCCGCGAGCAGGGATTGTTCCACGGGCCGTCCACGCCCGAGGCGGAGTACTCCAGCGTCGTCGACCTGGACCTGGCGAGCGTCGAGCCGAGCGTCGCGGGGCCCAAGCGGCCGCAGGACCGCGTCGGCCTGTTCCAGACCCGCAAGTCGTTCGAGGATGCGCTGCCCAGCCTGGCCAAGCCGAAGGCGAAGAAGAAGGCCTCCGCGACGGCAGATGCGCCGCTGGACCAGGACACCAACATCGGCTACGCGCCGGCCGCCGCGCCGTCGTCGGACGTGAAGAACGGTTCGGTCGTCATCGCCGCGATCACCAGCTGCACCAACACCTCGAACCCGTCGGTGCTGGTGGCGGCGGGGCTGCTCGCCAAGAAGGCGGTCGAGAAGGGTCTCAAGACGCAGCCCTGGGTGAAGACGTCGCTGGCGCCCGGATCGAAGGTCGTCACGGAATATCTCGCCGTCGCGGGGCTGACGCCGTACCTCGAACAGCTGAAGTTCCACACCGTCGGCTACGGCTGCACGACCTGCATCGGGAATTCGGGCCCGCTGCCGCAGCCGATCGCCGACGCCATCGACGCGAACGATCTGGTGGTGGCCAGCGTGCTGTCCGGCAACCGAAACTTCGAGGGGCGCATCAACCCCGACGTGCGCGCCAACTATCTAATGTCGCCGCCGCTGGTGGTCGCGTACGCGCTGGCGGGTCGGATCGACATCGATCTCGACAAGGAGCCGCTCGGCGAGTCGAAGACCGGCGCGCCGGTTTTCCTGCGCGACGTCTGGCCGACGGCTGCCGAGGTGAACGACGTCGTCGCGAAGGCGGTCAAGCCGTCGATGTTCCAGCAGACCTACGCGGTCGTGTTCGAGGGCGACGAGCGCTGGAAGAAGCTGGACGTGCCGCTCGGACAGACCTACGTCTGGGACTCGGCGTCGACGTACATCAAGGAGCCGCCGTACTTCGAGGGGATCAGCAAGACCCCGGCCGCTGTCGGCGACATCAAGGGGGCGCGCGTGCTCGCCATGCTGGGCGACAGCGTCACCACCGACCACATCTCGCCCGCGGGCATCATCAAGAAGGACGGCCCGGCGGGCAAGTACCTGATCGCGCACGGTGTGGCCGCCAAGGACTTCAACAGCTACGGCGCCCGCCGCGGCAACCACGAGGTGATGGTGCGCGGGACGTTCGCCAACGTGCGCCTCAAGAACCTGCTGGCGCCCGGGACGGAGGGCGGCGTGACGCGGCACCTGCCGGACGGCGCGCCGATGTCGATCTTCGACGCCAGCGAAAAGTACGCGACGGAGGGGGTGCCACTGCTTGTCCTCGCGGGCAAGGAATACGGCAGCGGCTCGTCACGCGACTGGGCCGCCAAGGGGCCGCGGCTGCTGGGCGTACGCTTCGTGATCGCCGAGAG
>DATFXS010000865.1:0-10495 GCA_035315605.1 Polyangia bacterium | reverse complement strand
CCGACGCGGGCGAGGCGCGCGTCTGCTCGATCTCGATGGGCGATCTGTTGCTGCGCATCGAGCAGCCGGCGCGCGCTCTGCGTGCCTTCGACGCGTACCTGGCCGAGGTGCCGACCGGGCCGCTGCGCGAGGAGGCGTTGTTCGGGCGGGCCCGCTCGCTGAGGACGCTGGACGAGCCGACCGCCGAGGAGGAGACGTGGTCTCGCCTGGTCCGCGAGTTTCCCGGCTCGGCTTACGGCTCCGTCGCTCGTCAGCGGTTGGATGAGCTGCGCGGCGTCCGCTAGGCCGGGCCTCCGCCCGCTCGCAATCATTCTGGCGGTCGTCGCGGCGGCGGGGACCGCGCGCGGTCAGACGGTCGCGTCCGAGCAGTGGCCCGAGCCGGCCGCCGTCGAGATCACGATGGTCGGACCGGAGGCGGCGCTCGCATCGATCCGCGCGGTCACGTCCGAGCTGCTCGCGCGCGAGGGTGTTGCCGTCGTCTGGCACGAGGTCGCGAATCTGCGCGTCGACGACGTCCTCGAGGCGCCGATCGCGGGGCGGGGCGCCGCGGTCCTCGTCTGGGTCGACGCCTCGTCGCCGCGCGAGGCGCGCATCTACTTCCGGGCCGCCGCCGGACGCCGCTACGTGATCCGGCGCGTCTCGCTGCCGGGTGGCATGGGACCGCTGGCGGTCGAGGAGATCGCCCAGATCGTGCAGTCGGTCCTGCGCGCGCTCGCGTCGGATACCGCGTGGGCGCTCTCCCTGTCGGAGGCGCGCGTCGCGCTCAGCGTGCCCGAGCCACGGTCCGCGCCGGCCCCGGTGCCGCCCCACGCGCGCGCCGTCGTGGTCGAGGTCGGATCCGCGGTGCTGGGGCAGCTGTACGCGCCCGGGCTCCCTTTCGTCGGCGACGTCGAGCTGTCGTTCGCCGCCCTGTCGCGGCCGGCGGCGGATTCTTCGTCCGCACTGCCCGGCTCCCTCGGCGGCCGTGTCGCGCTGGCTTACGGTTTTCCGGCGCATTTTTCGGCGGGACCGGTGGGCGCCGACCTGCAAGCGACGACGCTGCGCCTCGAGCTGCTCTGGGAGCCGTGGCGGGCCGGGCGCGCCGCGGTCCGCCTCGGTCTCGGCGGCGGCGCCGACCGGGTCGCGTACACCCCTGCGGCCGAGCAGCCGGGCGCCACCGCCGCCGCGGGCGGCACCTTCGTCGCCGCGCTCGGCTGCTTCGACGCCGCCCTGCGCCTCGAGGTCGTGCCTCGTTTGACGCTCGCCTTGGGCTTGCTCGCGGAGATCTCCCTCGCGCGGGTCCACTACGACGCGTACGACGCGAGCGGATCTCTTTACGAGGCCCTGGTGCCCCATCGGGTGCGGCCGGGCGCCACGATCGGCGTCGAGGTGCGGCTGTGACCCGTTTCGGGGGCTCGCTGCACTGGAGGGGCGTGGCGCTTCGAGGTATCGGCTTGCTGCTGGCGGTTCCGGGAATCGCGCCGTCGTGCGGCGAGTCCGGACACCTGCTCGGGCGCGCCGGGGGCGGCGCGGGGGGCACGACCATCGCCGACGGGTCGATCGGCGGCCAGGGTGGGGCGGACGGCGGCGACGCGGGCGACGCGAAGCCGCTCGCCTGCTCCGGCCTCGGGCCTTCCGTCACTTTGCCTGCGGCGGCGGGGACGGTGTGCGCGTCGGCGCTCACCACCCGCGAGCATCGGTTCGCGCTCTGCAGCTGCGATTCGATGAACCTGACGGCGCCGATCTACACCGACGCGTTCGACTCGAGCGGCGCCGCCATCGGCGCCCAACCGCCCGCGGCGATCGGCGTTGACGGCGATCTGCAGGCGACCAAGGTCCAGGCGTTCGGCTCCGTCTACGTCGCGGGGCCCGGCGGGGTCAGCGCGTCGGATCGGATCGTCTCCCTCGCATCGCTGCGCGTGGCCGGGCCGACCGGGCCTGCATCGGGCCTGTTCGACATCGGCGAGGACGCGTACGTGGGCGGCGCCCCGCAGGGGCTCTTCATCGTCGTCGGAACGCTGCACGTCGCGCCGGGCGCCGACCTCTCGGGCGCGAGCGTCAACGCCGCGGCCGTCGTGCGCGAGCCGGTGTCGGTCCCGCCGCCCTGTGATTGCGGCGGCACCGTCGACGTCGCCGGCGGGATCGCCGCCGCGATGCGCGCCAACGACGACGTCGCGGCGGGGTTCGCGGTCGATCGGCTGGCGGCCGTCACGACCTCGACGCTGCTCGACATCCCGTGCGGGACGTACGCGCTCTCTTCGATCGACACGCGCGCCGCCCTGGTGTTGGCCGTTCATGGCCGCGCGCTGCTCGCCGTCGCGGGGGACGTCGTGTTGCGGGGTGGGTTCACGGTCACGCTCGATCCGGACGCCGAGCTGGATCTGCTGGTCGGCGGCCGCCTCTTGACGAGCGGCAGCAACGCGATCGGCAGCATGACGCCGGCCCGGTTCCGGATCTGGGTCGCGGGGTCCCAGACGATCGTCTTCGACGACGATCCGAACGTCGGCGCCGTCGTTCATGCCGCCGGCGCGCCGGTGACGGCGTCGAGCGGTCTCGAGCTGTCGGGCGCGCTGTTCGCGAAGACGCTGACCGCGGGCGCGCAGGTCAACGTCCACTTCGATCAGGCCGTGTTCACCGTCGGAGCAAGCTGTGGCGAACCAACTGCGACTGCTGTCCCGTAACGACGCGCCGCCGCCCGGGGTGATCGCGGGGCTGCCGCCCGGCGGGGACATCGACATCGACCCCGTGCCGCCGCGGCGGCTGCCGACGCCCGCGAACGGGCCCGATATCGATCTCGACTCGCTCCGCTGCTTCGACGCGGTGGCGACGACGCTGCGGTTTCGCTCCGCCGCCGCGCGCGTCCACCTCTCGCCGGCGGCCTTTTCGGATCGGATCGGCCGCCTCGAGCGCGTGCTCGGCGCGCGCATCCTCCAGCGCACGACCCGCCGGGTCGCGCTGACCGACGCCGGCGAGCGCCTCCTGCCGGTGGCGCGCAATATCCTCCGCCTGGTCGATCACATGCCGGGCGCCGCCGTCGAGGACGCCGCGCCGCCACGCTACGAGCTGGTCGTCGGAACGCGCCACGAGGTCGGCCTCTCCTGGCTGTGCGCGGCGCTGGACGGCCTAGCCCGCAAGCGCCCCGAGCGGACGATCCATCTCTACAACGGCGGCAGCGACGACCTGCTCGCGAAGCTGGATCGGGGCGAGCTGGACGCCGCGGTCACGAGCGTCCGTCTCGGATCGCCGCGCTTCAACTCGGCAACGCTGCACCCCGAGGAATACGCGCTCTGCGGCGCCGACCGGCGCCTGCGCGGCCCGGAGGACGCGCAGCGTCTGACGCTCGTCGACCTCAGCGCCGATCTGCCGCTGTTCCGTTATTTTCTCGACGCCGTCTCCGACGCGGAGCCGTGGCAGTTCGCCCGGGTCGAGTACCTGGGCGGGATCGCCAACGTCCGCCAGCGCCTCCTCGGCGGCGACGGTCGCGTCGCCGTGTTGCCGACGTTCTTCGTCAAGGACGATCTCGCCCGGCGCCGTCTGGTCCGCCTCATGCCCCGCGTGACGCTGGCGACCGACAGCCTTCGCCTCGCCTGGCGTTCGAACCATCCGCGGCAGCCGGAGCTTCTGGCGCTGGCGCACGACCTGCGCGAGCACCCGCTGCGCTGACCCGGTCGTCCAGGGTGATCACGATCGTCTGGCAGCCGAGCACGATGTCGACCCGCACGGTCGCGGTGCTTGCCAGCTGGGCACAGGTCGCGTCGCAGGCGACGATCAGCGACGGCGTTCCACCGGTCGCGGGGTCGACGTCGTAGTACCAGCCGCCGCGCGTCGGGTCGCAGCTCGCCTTTCCGTTCACGTGCCCGACCGTGCTGACCGCGCCGCCCGGGCCCGTCACCTGAACGTTGACCTTCTGGAAGTCGATCGCGCCCATGGTCGCGGGCGGGATCTGGTAGCTGCACGCGACCGCCATCGTGCGGATCCGGTTCAGCGCCGCCTGAAGCGCCTTCGTGACGTCCTGGCTGGTGTCGATGACGACGGCGGCGCCGGTGCCGCCGCCCGCCGCGAGCGCGTCGAGGTTCGGCTGGGCGGTGGCCGCCTCGTCCGGGCCGAAGACGCCGATCACGAAGGTCGGGATCGCGGGCGTGGCCGCCGCGCCACCCGCCGCCACCGACGCGATGGCCGGGATGTCGAGGGGCGTGCACTCGGTCGGCAGGCCGTCGGTGACGAGCACGACCGCGACTTCGTGATCGGGCGCCGCCGCCGCGCGCGCCGCGGCCGCCTGCACGGCGCCGGACAGCGCCGGACCCGTCGGCGTCCGTCCGTCAGGCTGGTGACCGCCGAGCGACGCGGTCAGCGCCGCCGCCGCGCCCGGCAGCGTCGCGAACGGGGCGGCCGGCGTCGCGTAGCCGGCGATGTCGCAGCGATCGCGGCCGGTGCAATAGCCGTCGTACGGCACGCAGGCGTCGCCGTACGGACAGATCGTCCCGATCGGGGCGCAGGAGCCGCCCGACACCGGACATTGTCCCAGCTGCACGCAGCTCTCGCCTGCGCGGCAGTCGCTGTTCGCCGTGCAGAGGACGATCTGCGTCGTCGTCGGTCCGAAGCAGGTTCGATACAGATCGCAGGGGCCGAAGTTGCCGCAGTTGCCGTTGGTCGAGCAGGTCGTGGCGACGTTGGGTTGAATGAGCGGAAAGTACTGCAGCCCGACGCTGATGCCCGCTGACATCGGATCGTTGAAGAACGCGTTCATCGCGGTCTGCACCGCCATCCACTTCGTCGGACCCGCGGCGGTCAGCTCGGTCATCGATCCCGAGCTGTCGATCATCATGTAGAGATCGAGCGGCCGCGTATGGGCGGTCGCCGACTGGGTCGCGCAGGCGGCGTCATCTTGTCCGCCCGTCGCCGCGTCGGGCGCGACCCGGATCTCGGGCCCGAGACTGCCGTCCGACCCGGCCCCGATCGGTCGGTCGGATGTTGCCGCGTCGGCGCCCGCGTCCCGCGTGGCGGCGTCGATCGCGCCGGCGCCGCCACCGCCCGTCGTCACCGCGGGTCCGACGGGCACGACCTTCGCGCAACCGAGCAGCGGCACGAACAGCGCCGCCATCGCCAGCCCCACGAATCCCGGATCTTCTCTCCGCGCTTCCATGGCGTCAGCGTGGCACGCGCGATCGAAGCGTTTGTACGAATGGTTCGAACGGCGTCGTTCGGATAATCCCGCGAGTGCGTCGAGATCGCTTTGTTAGCGTGAGCCCGCAGTTTCGATTCGGTTTTCAACGCTGCGGAGGACGTTCATGCGGGCAAGCGCAGGAAAGAAGAATTCAACCGTCGTCGTGTTCGTCGCGCTCTTGACGATGGCGGGTGGGTGTTCGAGCTCGAACGGCGGGTCGGCCGGGACCGGCGGTCACGCCGGCGCGGCGGCCGGCACGACCGGTTCGGCCGGCGCGTCGGCGACGGGGCACGGCGGGACGACGGGCGCCGGCGGGACGACGGGCGCCGGCGGGACGGGCGGTTCTTCGTCCGTCGCCGGGCACGGCGGAACGACGGGATCCGCCGGTGCGACCGGCACCGGCGGCGCCGCAGGAGGCACCGCCGCTCTTCCGGATCTCGGCAAGGCGTGCACCTCGAACGCCGAGTGCACCGGCGGCACGACCTGCCTCACCGCGAGCGCGAAGATCATCAACGGCACCGAGGGGCCGGCCAACGGCTACTGCAGCAAGACCTGCACGCAGAACGCCGACTGCTCCGACGGCGGCGTCTGCCTCGACGTCTCGGCCGCGGGCGCAACAACCCCGCTCGGATACTGCTTCCAGACCTGCACCTTCGGCGGCGCAGCCGGCTCGTCGAAGTGCCACGGCCGCATGGACGTCGGCTGCCTGACGATCCAGGCCGCCGACGCGACGACGACGCCCGCGACGCCGCAGATCGACATCTGCTACCCCGTCTGCTCGCAGGACAGCGACTGCCCGGGACGAAAGTGCGATCTCGCGTCCGCGCTCTGCACAGACGCAGCGTCAACCGGGGATCCGGTCGGCTCGCATTGCACGATCGATCCCGACGCCGGCACGTCCAGCTGCGCCGGCGGCTGCCTGCCGATCGGATCCGCGGCGGGCGGGACGGCGATCGCCGCTACCTTCTGCACGAACTATTGCGTGGTCGGCAACCTCAACTCGTGCAACTGGGTCGGATCCGGTTCGTCGCTGACGTCGGGCGGGACACACGGCGTCTGCGCCCTCGCGAGCGGCAACGCGATGGTCGGCGACATCGGCTTCTGCACGCAGGAGTGCGACACCGCTACCGACTGCAGCGACAAGACCGATCCCGGCGTCAGTTGTGACACCTCGCTGATGTCGACCATCGGGCACGGACTCTGTAGCTGGAACTGAGAGTCGCAGCCATGTCCGCATCGAGATGTCTCGGCGTCGCGGCGATCGCGGCGGCGCTGGTTGGCTGCGCCTCCGAGCGGCCGCCCATCAACCGCGTTCAGGCCGACGCCCTCGACAAGTCGTTCTTCGTCGGGGCGGATCTCCAGAGCACCGCCGACGATCCGGAGTTTTACAAGCGCGGCACCGTCGTCGGCGTCGCCTACGGCGCCGCGCAGGACGGCCTCTTCACGTCCAGCTACGGCGAGCCGCTGTCGCGCATCCGCTGGGAGATCACCGAGCAGACCCTGAACGCGCGGCTGTCGTACGAACGGATCACCGGAACCGACGGCCGGGGCGACCAGTACAACGGCGTCCAGCTGAAGGCGAGCAACGACGGTCAGATCGTCGCCAGCTACAAGATCGTCAGCCACTTCGACATCAAGAATGACTACAACCCGCAGACGGGCGAGACGTTGAACGTCGTCGTCGAGAACACGACCGATCGGGTCTGGTACCAGCGCCAGTTCTTCCGCGTCGACTGGTCGCAGAACCTGGTCAGCGACGCGTACGACTACGACACGCTGTCGATGATCGGCGTCGTCGGCGGCGTCACCTACGAGCCGTTCGCCTACACCGTGCTCGATCCGTCGGATCCCGACGCCCCCCACTTCGATCCCGGCGCCGGATATTTCGACGTCACGAACAAGGTCTACGCAAAGCCGCAGCAGGTCGATCTGGCGACGCTGGGCGCGGGCACCGGGACGATCCCCGCCTGCTACCTCAACAGCGCCTACGTCCACGGCGGCAGCTACCCGGCGGCCGACTGCAACCCGGTCGAGTTGACGATCCGCGAGTCGTTCCGGAAGGTGACCGACACCGACTACGAGCCGGAGAACTTCGACGGCGTTCGCTTTCAGGCGATCGGCGCCTTCAACTTCGACTACCGGCGCGGCTACGCGCGGAACTACGGCCTCATCGATCAGGAGTGGAGCCGGTTCATCTCCCGCTACAACATCTGGGGGCAGAGCCACTACTACGCCGATCCCGCGAACGCCGATCCGTCGAAGCGCGGACCGATCGCGTGCGCGACGGAGGCGACGACCGAGGAGCCGACCGGCGATCCGAATGCCGATCCGAACCGCGACGAGGACGGCAACGGCACCGCGGACGAGTGCGAGGGGGCGGGGCCGGGATCGCGCTGCGACGTCTTCACGCAGAAGTGCACGCTGCCGTACGCGCAGCGGCCGGTCCGCACCATCCCCTGGTACGTCGCCGGCGACACGAGCCTCTTCGAGCCGACCAACTGGGCCACCATCGAGTGGGACCTGGCGCTCAAGACCGCGGTCCAGGTGGCGCGGCTGGTCGAATGCCGCAAGACCAACGCCGGCGATTGCGACGCGAAGTTCCCGATGTGGAAGGGACAGCAGGACGACAACGAAGAGGCGGTGCGCATCGCGCGCGACGTCGATGCCTGCCGCCGCGCAAACGGCTGGGACGCGAAAGCGTGCGTCGACCTCGCCGCCAGCGAGGGCGCCTCTGTCGACAACGAGCGGCGGGGCGAGGGGGATCCCAGCACGCTGGCGATCGCCGCGATCGCCGCCATGCCGCCGGTGATCGTCCTCTGCCACAACCCCGTGGACGCCAGCGACCACGAGGCGTGCGGAGGCGCCGGGCTCGCCCCGCGCACCGGCGACATCCGCTACAACACCGTGCTCGGCATCCCCGATCCCGAGCTGCCGAGCTACTGGGGGATCATGACCGACGCCGACGATCCGCTGACCGGCGAGAAGGTCGCGGCGTCGATCAACATCTGGACGGCGACGACGGATCTGGCGGCGCAGCAGCTGGTCGACATCGTCCGCTACATGAACGGCGAGATCGGAACCGACCAGATCACGAACGGCAGCTACATCGAGGGGTGGGCGGCGGCCGCGCGGCTGGGCGCGGGCGGCGGGCTGCCGCAGCTGTCTAAGGACGAGATCTCCCGGCGGCTGGCCGGGATCGCGAATCTGGATCGCCGCGGCTTCGACACGCTGACCGCGGCGCCGCCCGGGCCGGAGGTGCAGTCGGTGCTCGCGGCCGGCAAGTCCGCCGCCCTCGACGTCGAGTGCCGCAACGACGTCGCCTCGCCCGCGCAGGCGCAGGTCGCCTCGACGCTCGCGAGCGCGCGCGGCAGCGACGTCGAGGGGCAGCTGGTCAACCCGGCCATCCTCCAGCTGGCGGGCGTGCCGCCGGGCACGTCCGTGTCGGGGCCGATCGCCGACGCGGTCTCGCCGCTGGCGTTCAACAACCCGCTCGTCACCCGGCGGGTCAACCAGCTGCGTGACAACGCGCTGGCGGCGCGCGGCGCCTGCCTGATCGACGCCGCCCCCGAGCCGTCGTCGCTGACGGGGCTGGCCGACATCCTGGCCAAGAAGTTCCCGCCCGTCGCGAACGAGACGCCGTCCCAGCAGCAGCAGCGCTACGACGACATGTTTCACTACATCCAGCGCCGCTACCACTACGCGGTGATCGCCCACGAGATGGGCCACTCGGTCGGCCTGCGCCACAACTTCGTCTCCAGCTCGGCGCCGCTGTTCTACCGACCGCAGTACTGGCAGCTGCGCACCAAGAACGGCGCCGTCAAGACCGCCTGCACGGACGCGGTCGACGACGGGTCGGCCTGCGTCGGCCCGCGCTACTGGGATCCGCTGACGGCGGAGGAACAGTCGAACCTGATCTGGATGTGGATGCAGTCGTCGGTGATGGACTACCCGGGCGACGTCTCGCAGGACATGCTGGGCCTCGGCGTCACCGACTTCGCCGCCGCGCGCTTCTTCTACGGCGACAATGTCTCCGTCTACACGAACGCGAGCTACCAGGCGGGCACCAGCATCGGGACGGGGATCTCGCTGGCGACCGACACGTTCGGCGGCCTCCTGGGCATCCGCTACGGCGTGCGGTCGGTGACCGGCACCGGCGCCGACGACTTTCACTACGCGCAGCTGCAGCAGAGCTACCAGGTGATCTCCGACTGCTACGCGGCCGAACCGCAGCCGCCCGCCAGCTGGGATCCCGCCGTGGACGGCGTCTGGGATCAGGTGCTGGACGGCCACGTCGTCTCGATCGACGGGCAGCCGACCAAGTGCCGCCAGCAGCCAGTCGATTACATCGGTTACGCCGATTTGCGGCAGCCCACCACCACCGAGATCAACGGCGGGTACTACGCGGGCGGCCCCAGCGTCGATCCCGCCACCCGGCGGCTGCGCGTCCCGTACGCCTTCGCCAGCGACAACTGGGCCGACATCGGAAACGTGTCGGTGTTCCGCCACGACAACGGCGCCGATCCCTACGAGCAGGTCGAGTTCCTGATCACGACCCAGGAGAACCGCCACATCTTCGACAACTATCGGCGCAATCGGTCGACGTTCAGCCTGCTGTCCGCGGCCCAGCGCTCGTTCGATCGTTACAACTCGAAGCTGCAGGGGATCTCCAGCGGCGTCGGCTTCCTCGCGTCGATCTATCGCGACATCGGCACGAACCAGGGCTACGCGTTCGGCACGTTGTGGCCGTACGTGGCGAGCCTGCAGATGCACGACAACGCGATCGCCGCGACGGTCGCCTTCGACCACTTCACGCGCGAGCTCGGCCGCCCCGAGCCGGGACGCCATTACAAGCGCGCCGGAACCTTCGCCGATCCGGTCCTGCATTCGGCGACCGACGCCGATGACTTCGGTCCGGTCAACAGCATGCTCGGGCAGACGCAGATCGTGATCCCGAACGGAACGACCGGCTACCTGCGCGACGTCGGGTTCGGCGGCCACCCGCTGGAGAACGCGCTGTCGACGACCAACGGCGACTACAACGTCGAGTACGTCGAGAACGCCGGGTCGTACTACGACAAGATCAACACCGCGATCCTGCTCGCCGAATCGGAGGATCGCTTCGTCAGCCAGAGCCGGCGGGACTTCTACGACGCGCGCTTCCGTTCGGTCGGAATGGCCGACGTCGTCCCGGAAGGTTTCCGGCGCGTCATCGCCAACGCGCTGACGGGCGATCGATCGCTGCTGGCGCCGCACCTGGTCGCCGACGCGACCGGCGCGCCACTGCTGGCGGCGACGAACGACGCGGTCGATCCGATGGCCGGCCTGTACCCCAAGGTTCCCATCGGCTGGACC
>DATFXS010000864.1:0-14540 GCA_035315605.1 Polyangia bacterium | reverse complement strand
CGTGGCCGGCCTGCTGCCAGGCCGCCAGGCGCGGCGCCGCGTGGTCGAGCAGCGCCGCCGCCCGCTCGGCGCGCGACGGTCCGCCGTCCGGCGGCCGCACCTCCATCGAGCGCGACGTGTCGACCAGCACCGCCACCCGGTTGGGAAGGCGGGTCACCTGGCGCATCTCGATCGCCGGCTGCAGCGCGGTCACCAGACAGGCGAGCACGCCCACCGTCCGCAGCGCGACCAGCACCAGGCCGCGCCCGCGCCGCTCCTCGGCCACCGACAGCATCGACAGCGCGATCGCCAGCCCCGCGGCGACGAACAGCGCCGCCACACCGACGCGCCCGACGTGGGCGGTCGCCCCGAGCGCGAGGCGCCAGTCGTTGTACCCGGGCGGCAGATGGAACAGCGAGGTCATCGCAGCCGCCGCGTCCGCAGGATGTAGTCGATGTGCGCCTGCTCGGTCTTGTAGTCGAGGCAGAGGGCGTACATCACCAGGTTGATCGCGAGGCGGAACGCCTCCTCGCGCTGATCGTCGCCGCCCGGGATCACCTCGTGCTCCCAGCGCCCGAAACCGTCGCGCGCCAGCGCGCCCCCCAGGTCGTTCTGGGTGTAGACGACCGCCAGCCGGCGATCGCGCTCCACACCTTCGAGGATCGGCGTCGCGATGATCCGGCCCGGCGCGCCGCGCAGCACGTAGAACGACTTCCAGAGCACGTGGCTGTCGGGGATCCGGATCGGCAGCTCGCCCGGCAGCGTCTGCGCCAGCAGGCGGCGCACCGATTCGTCGAAGCCGCCGCCGGCGCGTCCCTCGGCCGAATCGATCAGCAGAAAGCCGCCGTAGGTGATGTGCCGGCGCAGGCGGGCGATCTCCGGCTCCGGCGGCAGCGCGAAGCGCCGATCGCCCGACAGCACCAGGAACGGATAACGGAACAGGTTCGGATCGCCCAGCCGGATGTCGGCCGGGTCGGATGAGGTCGACACGCTGGTCCGGCGCACGATCTCCCAGGCCAGCCGCCGCAGCGCGGTCGGCCGCGGATCCGGAAGTCCCGGCAGGGCGATGCGCGCGAACCTGAACAGCGAGCGTTCACCGATGGCGAAAGCGGGGCGCGACCCGGCGCGCGTGGCGGCCCAGGCGGCCGCGCCGCCCGCCGCGGCACGGCCGACCGCGCGCAGGAAGCGGCGCCGCGAGGCCGGGCCGTCCCCGATCATCGCGTCGCCCCCGCCCGCGGCGCGTGCGCCACCCTCTTCGCCTGGGCGACCGTTTCTACTAAACTGTCGCCCGCATGCGCGCCGCGACGTTGGCTCTGCTGTTCGTTATGGCCGCGGCGGCGGCGCCCCGCGCGTACGCCGCCGAGGACGACGCGCCCGCGCCGAAAGAGCCCGCCGCGACGTCCGGCCCGGCGCCCGGCACCGACACCTCGCCGGGCGAGGCCGGGCCGCCGCCCGGCATCATGCGGCCGCCCAAGTCGTTTCCGAAGTTGCGCCAGGCATCGCTGCTTCACAAGAACCAGCTCGGCATCGCGGTGCTGCCGGGCATCGGCTACCGCGGCATCTTCCCGTACCAGGAGAACATCAACTGCGGGCAGCAGGGCAAGCGCGTCTGCACAGGCGTGCTGCCTCTGTTCCTGGACGTCCAGCCGTCGTTCGGGTTCGCCGAGCACTGGGACGTCCTCATCGACCTGCGTTTCGGCATCGGAACCGACTTCACCAATTCGCACCAGTTCGCGGTCGCTCCCGGCGTTCGTTACTGGGTGGATCCCGAGCTCGAAACCAAGTTCTACGCCAGCATCCAGGGGGTCTTCGATGCGACCGCCCAGCAAAATCCGCGGGTCAAGGACAACGACTTCGGGGTTCGGAACTCGAATGGTTTCATGTTCGAGGTGATGCGCAACCTCGGCTTCTACCTGCAGTTCGGCGAGACGCTCGGCTTCGTGCGATGGCTGCAGTTCGAGATCGATGCGGGCGTCGGCGTGCAAGCGCGAATTCCGTGACGTGCGACCGCGAGACCGAAACCCGCGAAGCCAACCTAATCTACTATCAAGGCCGATATGATCCAGGTGGGCCGGCTGGGCCAGGCGGACGTCGATGCTGCCGCCGGCATCCTCTTCGACGCGTTCGGGGCGGCTTACCGGCGCCGTGGCCACGCGCCCCCCTTCCCGACGCGTGAAAGCGCGGCGTGGCTTTGCCGCGCGTACATCGATCTGGATCCGGAAGGCTGCGCCCTGGCCCGATCGGCATCGGAGGTCGTCGGCGTCGGCTTCGCGCACCCGCGCGGCGCCGTCACCAGCATCGGGCCGCTCGCCTCGCGGCCCGGCGCGCCCGCCGGTGTCGCGCGCGCCCTGATGAGCGAGCTCGGCGCAATCGCCGCCGGCTCCACCAGCGTCCGGCTGTTCCAGGACAGCTTCAACCCCGATTCGTTCGGTCTCTACACCCGGCTCGGCTACGCGGTGGCGGACGTGGCGCCGTACCTGCTCGCCGAGAAGCTCGAGCCGCCGGCGGGCGCGGATCCCGACGTGCGGCCGCTGGTGACGGGCGATCTGCCGGCGGTCGAGCGGTACGATCGGCTGCGCACGGGCGCGGACCGGCGCCGCGACCTGGCGCTGCTCGCGTCGACGGGCGGGGGCTTCATCTACCGCGCCGACCCGCACGGCGATGCGATCGCCGGCTACCTCTTCTTCCGCGCGCTCCCGGCGCGCGTCGTCATCGGTCCCGCGGTGGCCGAGTCGGCCGAGATCCTGGCCGCGCTGGTGGACGCCGTCGCGGCGAGCCTGCCGGGACGGGCGGCTGTGATCCGCGCCTCGGCCGCAGCGCCCGTCTTGCTCCGCCGCGCGTTCGATCGCGGGTTCCTGGTCGACCATCTGGGGAACCTCATGGTGCGCGGGGCGTACGTGCCGCCGCCGGCCCAGCTTTACGCGCTTTTTCCCGAGAGTTTGTAGCGGCGGCGGGCCCTGCCCGGCGATTGACGCCATGGTATGTTGTGAACGCCTTCGGCGGTCGTCTGCGCCGCGGGCTTCAATCGGCTCATGGACGTTCGCTGCGATCGCTGTCAGACCGAATACGAGCTCGATGACGCGAGCGTCGCCGAGCGTGGCGCGTCCGTGCAGTGCACGACCTGCGGGCACACGTTCACGGTGATGCGCCGGCCGGCCGGGATCACGCCCACGCCGGGTCCGACGACCGAGATGGCGGCGCCGACCTGGCTGCTCACCACCGACGAGGGGAAGGTGCACCGGTTCAAGGATCCGACGACGCTGCAGAAGTGGATCGTCGAACGTCGGGTGGGCCGCAACGATCGCGTCACGCCTCCGGGCGCGGCCCCGCGCCGGCTGGGCGACATGGACGAGCTGCGCCCGTTCTTCGAGCTGGTCGATCAGGCCGATCGCGCCTCCGCCGCGCGCGTGGCGCGGCCGACGCAGCCCGAGACGCCGCAGCGGCTCAGCGTCCCCCAGCGCGGCTACGCGTCGCCGGACGTCGACGACGACGACGTGCTGATGGGCGGCCGGCGCTCGTCGCATAGTGGCCAGCGCGGCAGTCGGGGGCGGCTCGATTCCGAGATCACAGCCGGTCTGTCGGGCATGGGCATGGACGACAGCATGAGCGTCGTGCTGCCGCGGCGGAACGTGGGCCGAAACGTCACCCTCGGGATCCTGGCGCTGGCGCTGGTGGGCGGCGGGTTCTATTTCGGGAGCAAGCGCGGCGGCTCCGCGCCGAGCGGCGGCGGCGTCGCGAGCGCGCCGTCCGCGGCGCCCGCGGCCGCCCCCGCACCGCCGATGCCACCACCCGCGGTCGTACCGCCTTCACCGCCGCCCGTCGCCGCGGCGCTGCCCGCAGCGCCGCCTTCACCGCCGCCCGTCGCCGCGGCGCCGCCCGCAGCGCCGCCCGCCGCGGTTCCCGCGCCGCCGGCACCGAAGACGCGGACCGCGCCGGCCGAGGACGTTCCGCCCGAGCCGCTCCCGTCCTCTCGATCGGCGCGCGGTTCCGCGCCGGCGACCGCCGATGCGTCGGGCCACCCGCACGGCTACGAACAGCTGGTGGCCGAGGCGGATCGGGCGCTCGAGAACGGCAACACCGCCAAGGCGCAGAAGATGATCGACGAGGCGCTGAAGTTGCAACCGAGCGGCGTCGCGGCGGTGACCAGCTCGGCGTACCTGATGCTCGACAAGCACAAGCCGCTCGCGGCCGTTGGCGAGTTCAAGCGCGCGCTCAACCTCTCGCCCGGCTTCGGGCCGGCTCTGTTCGGTCTCGGCGAGGCCTACCGGGCGGCGGGTGAGCCGTCGCAAGCGGTCGAGGCGTACAAGAAATATCTCGAAGCTTCGCCGGGCGGCAGCGATGCGGTTGCGGCGCGCCGGCAAGTCCGCGAGCTGGAGAGCCAGCCGGCGCGGCCGACGCATTCGGTGACCGCGACCGTGCCGGGCGAGGGTTCGCCGGGAACCGGGCCGCCGCCGATGCCCCAGCCGACCCCGCCTCCGTAATCGCGGCCTGCGGTCAGCCCGCGCGGGGCGCCGACGCGTCGACCAGATCCGCGAGCAGGTCGACGAGATCGACGATCGACTGGACCGGCGCCGTGCCCTCGACCTGGCCAGTGAACGCTGCCGGCGCGTCGCTGCTTGGATGCGCGAGCTGATAGCGCGCGGCGCTGCCGGACCAGATCGTCAGCACGCCGTCGCCCTGGTGCTGTTCCAGCCGGCGTCTCATCTCAGCGTCCGCGAGCGGCGCCGTGCCGTGCACGCTGAACTTCAGATCGAACGATGCGTCTCCGGTCTTCACGCGCGGCAGCTTCGGCTTGTGCTCGGGGCTGCGCGCGAGCCAGCGCCGGTGTCGCTCGATGCTGGCGTCGGCCGCGGCGTGACCGGCGTTGCCGTACGTCGCCTCGAGCTCGATCGGCGTGCCGCGCTTGCGCATCAGTTTGATCGTTAGCGGCTGGCCGCGACGGTGCGTCCGTATGCCCGACACCTCCAGCTCGCCCTCGCCGACGACCACCGCGTCAGGGAGATTCCCCTCCGGATAGGTGCCGTCGCCCACCGCGTTCGCCAGCCGTTTCACGAACTCACGCCACTCCGCGATGCCGATCCGGGGCACGTTCCGGTCCGCGTAGGGGAGCGCGCGCAGCTCGCCGACCGCGACCGCGAGCAGACCGAGCACCGAGAGACAGAGCTCGACCGGCGACGCCTGATCGTATCCGCCCAGCGCCAGCAGCACGAGCCCGTAGCCGACCAGACGCATGCCGCCCCGGTCGGAGATCAGCTCGATCGTCGCGAACATCCAGCCGAAGAAGGCGAGCACGTGCGCGACGCCCGCGACCGATGCCAGCGGCGGCAGCTCCAGCCGCAATCCGTAGAGCGCGCTCGCCTGGATCAGATCGAATCGCCAGACCATTGCGAACAGGAAGCCGGCCGTCAGCGCGGCGGCGATGCCGAGCGGAACTTGCCAGCGCCGCTCGCGAAACGGGCGCGGCGGCAGCAGGAACGGCGCCAGGATCCCCGCCAGCAACAGCGCGATCTCACCGCCGTCGATCAGCGCCGGGCCGCCCTGCGCCAGCACGCGCCGCAGCGGCGCCAGCAGGTCGCGGCCCTCGGTGGCCAGCCGCGACGCGACGTATCCGAACGCGTGCAGCGCGCCCGGGAGGGCGAAGACCGCGACGCCGATCTTCAGGCGCGGCGGCGCCGGGCCGAGCGCGAACGCCACCGCGGTCAGCAGCGCCAGGAACGAATAGCAGGTCTGGGTGAACGCGAACGGCTGCGGCTCGATGCGACCGGTGAATACGGCCCACGCGCACAGGACCGAGAAGATCAGCGCGATGACGATGGTCGAGAACTTGATGGCGCGCGGGTACAGCTCGCCGCGCAGGAACAGGCCGGTGAACGCCGCGACCAGCACCGCCAGCGCCAGGAACGCGGTCAGCTGAAAAAGAAACGGCCCCGCCACGCTCACCGCGTGCGTGGTCTGCGAGCCGTAGCCCCCGGACATCATCGCCGGGCGCGGGAAGAACAACCGCCCGGCCAGGCGGTTGACTACGAATTCCAGGACCGAGACGACGACCAGAAGCGCCGTCAGGTTCCCAGAGCGGGCGCGTCGCATGGCGGATTCCATGGCGAGCGGCGGATTATACCCATGCTTTCGCGGGTGATCGCGTATGGTCAAGCTGCGGACCAGATCTGTCGATGAGAATCCGGAAGCCCGGACTCCGATTTCAGGCAGTTTGGGGTAGGTTCCCTTCCCACGACCTGTGCTAACATTGGAACCTGGAAGCCCGTGGTTAGTGTGACCGCAAGAAAAATTCGCAATCACGGCCGGGAGCGGGCCTCCCTGGGCGTGGGGCGGACGTATGCGGGCTACCTCATCAGTTACCCGAGCGTCGGTCGAGGCATGGTGATCTTCCGCGACCCGAACGGGCATCGCATGGTGACCACGCCGGTGCGGCGCGTGCTGGGCGATGCGGGCGGCGACCAGATTTACGTCGAGACCGAGAACTCGGTCTACCTGCTGACCTTCCGTGCCGAGCCGCTCCGCGAGATGCCTCATGCGCTCGCGGCGGTGACCGGCAGCCGCCAGCGCAAGAGCTGAAGCGCGTCGCGCGGCGTCGGGGATTCCCCGGGCGATTTCCGTGACGGCACGGTGACGGCCGCGTAAGCTCGTTCGCCAATGATCGCGCGCGCACTGATTCTCGCCGCGGGGAAGGCGATCAGCATCGGGGATCCCGAGCTGCCAAACTGCCTGACCACCGTGGGGCGATGCAGCGTGCTCGAGCGGACGCTCGGGTTGCTCGAGAGCATGGGCGTGGCGCGCATCGGCATCACGATCGGTTTCGGGGGCGCCGCCGTGCGCCGGCACGTCGCCGGGTCCACCGTGCTGTCCGCGGCGACAAAGCGGCGGGTGACGTTCTTCGAGAACCCCGACTGGCAGGGGCCGAACGGCCTGTCGGTGCTGGCGGCGCGGTCGTTCGTGACCGAACGCACGCTGCTGCTCATGGCCGATCAGATCGCCGCGCCGGCGCTGGTTCGCGAGATCGCGTCACACGCCGCGGCCGGCGACCGCAGCGTGCTGGGCGTCGATCGCGATCTGTCGCGCGTGTTCGACATCGACGACGCGACCAAGGTGAAGCTGGCGGGCGATCGCGTGGCGGAGATCGGCAAGCAGCTGACGCGCTACGAGGCGGTCAGCACCGGGTTGTTCGTCATCGCGCCGGCGCTCTGCGACGTGCTCGCGTCGCTCGAGCGCCCGTCGCTGACGGAGGGCGTGGCGGCCGCGGCGGGGCGCGGCCAGGTCGTCGCGCACGACGTCGGCACCAAGCTGTGGCAGGACCTGGACACCGGCGAGCAGAAGCTGCACGCCGAGTGGTTGCTGCGCGTCTACGGCGACGAGCTGGCGCGGCCCGAGATGCAGGCGGCGCCGCCCTCGTCGGCGGCGGGGACGCTGGAGCTGATCGAAAGGTTGCTGGCCGAGAAGGACCAGCCCGGGTATGTGCTGTTCAGCCCCGGTCCGGTCATGACGTCGGCGCGCGTGAAGGCGGCGCTGGTCCACTACGACGTCTGCCACCGCGACGAGGATTACGCCGCGGTCGTCGGCCGGCTGCAGGAGAAGCTGCGGCCCGCGTTCGGCGCCTCGCCGGCGCACGAGATGTTGCTGCTGACCGGTTCCGGGACGGCGGCGATGGAGATGTCGATCGCGTCGGTCGTGCCGCCGGGCAAGAAGCTGCTGGTGGTCGCGAACGGCGCGTTCGGCGATCGCCTGGACGAGATCGCGGCCCTGCACGGCATTGCCCGGGTCATGCTCCGCTACCGGTGGGGCGAGCTGCCGAGCGCGCGCGACGTCGCCCTGGCCCTCGACGGCGATCCGGAGATCGCGGCGGTGGCGATGATTCACCACGAGACGTCGGTCGGCCTGATGAACCCGGTCGGCGACGTGGGCCGCATCTGTCGCGCGCGCGGCATCACGCTGGTCGTCGACGCCGTCTCGGCGCTGGGAGGCGAGGACGTCGACGTCGTGCGCGACGGGATCGACATCTGCTTCTCGTCGGCCAACAAGTGCCTGCACTCGGTGTCGGGGGTTTCGTTCCTCTGCGTCGCGCCCGAGGTCTGGCCGCGCATCGCGGGCGTCGCGCCGCGCGTCTACTACCTGGACCTGGTGCGACATCGCCAGTACCTCGCCGAGCTGCGCCAGACCCCGTTCACGCCCGCGGTGTCGTCGTTCTTCGCGCTCGAGACCGCGCTCGACGAGCTTTACGAGCAGGGCGGTGTGCCGGCGCGACGCGAGCTCTATCGCAAGCGCAACGCGCGCATCCGACGGCTGTTCACCGACCTCGGGTTCGAATCGTTCAGCAACACGGGCCGCGAATCGCACACCATCTCGATGCTGCGCTTGCCCGACGGCCTTTCGGTCGACGCCCTGTACGACGGGATGAAAGACCGCGGCTTCATCATCTATCGCGCCAAGGGCGAGCTGGCCGCTCGCCACGTCCAGGTGTCGAACATGGGCGAGCTGCCCGACGCAACGATCGACGCATTCCTGGCCGCCGTGACCGAGGTCGTTCGCGCCGCCCGCACGACGCCGGCCGCCGTTCGGCCGGCGCTCAAGTCGGTGTAATTCACCGCCCCGATTGAACGATCCGCGGCCCTCGGGCGACATTGGGGGCATGCGAACCCTCTTGCTCGCGATCCTCGCTGTGACCGGCGCGGCGCACGCCGCTCAGGGCGCCGAAGCGCCGCTGCTCGTTTCGGTCGAAGTCGCGCCGGGTGTCGATGTCCATCCGGCCGACGTGCGCCGCATGATCGCCGCCGAGCTGGGCGCGTCCGTCGTCGGAACCCAGGAGCCGAACGCGGCCGACGCGTCGGACGTCTTGCTCGTCGCCGTCGAACCCCACGTGGTGCGGATGTCGCTGCGCGCCGGCGCCGCCCCGACCGTCTCACGCACGATCCCCGCGCCCGCGGATCGGCTGGGGCGACTGCGCTCCGTGGGGTGGCTCGCGGGCAACCTCGTGCGCGATCAGGTCGGGCCGATCGTATCGACGACGCCGACGTCGCCGGAGCTCCCGGCGGTCGTCGACACGCGCCCGCAGACCGAGCCGCCCGCGCTGGATCCAGCCTCACCGGTCGAGGTCGTCGCGGCGCGCCCGGCCGCTGCTGACGACGACGTCGCACACCGACAGTGGGCGGTCACCGCCAGCGGCGGACCGACGCTGACCCCGGGATTCACACGGGGCGACTCGCTTCGGCCGATCATCTGGGTGCGGGGCACCGCCTATCACGTCGAGATTCAGCGCCAGGCTTCACCGGACAGCATGCAATTCGGCGTCGCCCTTCAGGTCGGACCGAGCCCCGTTCACTACATCGGCGGCGATGCTTTCGTCGGTTCGGGTTGGCAGTGGCGCCGATGGTTTCTCGAAGGAAATCTCGGTCTCGGCCTGGAAGCGCGCGAGCAAATGATCGTCAGAACAGTCGTGACGGAAAGCTCCACCAGCGCCGCTGGGACCTCTTCGGAGACCACCGTCTCGCAGGAACCGCTTCCGGGGCTGTACGCCCGAGGGCAGGCCACCGCGGGCATCCATCTCAGCCAGGGGTTCGATCTGGTCACGCAGTTCGGCGTCCAGGTGGAAGCCATCAACGGATGGTTTCTGAGCTCGAGGATCGGCGTGAGGCTGCGGCTGCCGTGAACGCCCGCTCGCGCCGCCCATCGCTCGTCACTATCGCGCCGGAGCGTGCGGACACTTCGGGCGACGGAGCCATCGTCGATGGATTGAAGGCCGGACGCGTCGAGGCGCTCGCGGAAGCGTTCGATCGGTGGCACGGGCGCGTGCGCGTGCTGGCGCGCCGGCTCCTGTCGGATCCGGCCAGCGCCGAGGACGTCGTCCAGGACGTGTTCGCGTCGCTGATCCGCGCCGCGCGCGGTTTCCGCGGTGACGTCGACATCGAGACGTTCGTCCTCGCGATCGCGGTGAAGCGCGCGCGGCACCACCGGCGCGCCGCGTTCCGGCGGCGCCGGGCGCTGGAGCGGCTGGCGCGGCAGGACCGGCTGACCCGCCCCGACCCGGAAGCGGACGCCTATCGCCGCGAGCTCGGGCTGCGCCTGGAAGCCGCGCTCGATCGCCTGCCGATCGCGCAGCGCGAGGCGTTCGTCCTTTGCGAGGTCGAGGAGATGAGCTCGCCGCGCGCGAGCGAGATCGCCGGGGTGCCCGAGGCGACGATCCGGACACGCCTGTTTCATGCGCGCCGGAGACTGCGCGACCTGCTGGCCCGGGAGCTCGGCGAATGAGGCACCTTCCCGATTCGTTCGAAGCGTCCGTCAGCGCGTTTCGGCGGATGACGGCCGCGCCGGTCGAAGGCTCCGCCACGCGCGCGCGTGTTCTGGAGCGGGCCGAGCGGCGGTCGCGCCGGCAAGCTCTGTTCCGGCGCGGCATCGCGTCGCTCGCCGTCGTCGCGGTCAGCCTGATGTCCGGCGCAGCGTTGACCGCGGCCGGTCTTCGCTGGCGCGCCCCGACGCCGGCCACCGTCGCCGATCCGCCGGACGACGGGCCGCGCGCGATGGCGACCAGGACGCGGGCGCCGGCGCGTATCGTGCCCGTTCTTCCGTCACCCGACGGTGTCGACGGCGAAGCGCTGGCTTACCGGCGCGCGCACCGCCTGCATTTCTTCGCCGACGCGCCGGTCCGGGCGCTCGCCGCGTGGGACGCGTATCTCGCCGACTACCCGCGCGGGACGTTCGCGCCGGAAGCCCGCTACAACCGCGCGATCTGCCTGGCGCAGCTCGGCCGCACCAGGGCCGCGGCCGAGGCGCTGCGTCCGTTCGCGAACGGTTCCTCCGGAGGCTATCGCCGGCAGGAGGCGTGCACGCTCCTGCGCTGGTTGTCCGCCCGCGACGCGCGCGTCGACGCCGGGCCATCCTGCCGAACCCGCCGCTGACTCACGAGACCGCGGCCGGTGTAATCTCGCGCGCGATGCGCGCCGCGCTGTTTCGCCGCCACGGCGGTCCCGAGGTCATGGAGGTCGGCGACGTCCCGACGCCGCCGCCCGGGCCCGGCGAGGTGCAGGTACGCGTCACCGCGGCGGCGATGAACCACATCGATCTCTGGCTGCGGCAGGGGCTGCCCGCGCTGCCGGTCGCGTTTCCACACGTGGCGGGCGGCGACGTCTGCGGCGTCGTCTCGGCGCTCGGCGCGGGCGTGAAGGTGATGCCCGATCGGGCCGAAGGCGATCGCGTGGTCATCAACCCCAGCCTGTCGTGCGGACGCTGCGCCGCCTGCCTGGCCGGGCGCGACACCTTCTGCCCCGACTGGCGGATGCTCGGCGAACAGACGCACGGGGGCCAGGCCGAATTCGTCGTCGTTCCGGCAGCGAACCTGGTGCCGGCGCCACGCGCGTGGGTCGCGCTCGACGACGCGCAGCTGGCGGCGATCCCGACGGTGTTCATGACGGCCTGGCAGATGCTGGTCGAACGCGCGGCGATCCAGCAGGGCGAGACGGTGCTGGTGATCGCCGGCGGATCGGGCGTCGGCACGGCGGCGATCCAGATCGCGAAGCTGTACGGCGCTCGGGTGATCGCGACGGCGTCGACCGACGCGAAGCTGGCGTCCGCGCGCGCTCTCGGCGCCGACGAGACGATCAACCACGCGGCGGGCGACATCGTGGCCGAGGTGAAAAAGCTGACCGGGCGGCGCGGCGCCGACATCGTCGTCGACCACGTCGGCGGGGAGACCTTCCAGAAGGCCGTGCTGGCCTGCGCGAAGGGCGGCCGCATCGTCATCTGCGGCGCCACCGCCGGCCACGAGCCAAAGCTGAACCTGCGCCACATGTTCTGGCGCCAGCTCAGTGTTCTCGGGTCGACCATGGCCAGCAAAGCCAGGCTTTTCAAGCTGATGGGCTTGTTTGCGTCGGGCCGGCTCCGCCCGGTGGTCGACCGGGTCCTCCCCCTGGCCGAGGTGGCGGCCGCCCACAAGCTCCTCGAATCCAGGGCGGTTTTCGGCAAGCTCGTCTTGACGCCGTAGCGTCACATATGTAAAACCTAACGTGCACGTAAGGGTTAGGTTTTACGCATGCGACTTCTAACCACATCCAAGACCGACATCTCGGCCGACAGCCTGTCGCTGCTGCGGGTCGGGGAGCTGGCGAAGCGGACCGGCAAGACGGTCCGCGCGATCCACCTCTACGAGGAGCTCGGCCTGCTGTCGCCGGCCGTGCGGTCGAAGGGCGGCTTCCGGCTCTACTCGGGCAAGGCGGTCACGCGCATCGACTGGATCCAGAAGCTGCAGGACCTCGGATTCTCGCTGACCGAGATCAAGGCGTTCCTCCGCGACTGGGAAGAGTCGGACGCGGCGCCCAAGGCGATGAACCGCGTGCGCGAGATCTTCTCGGACAAGCTGCGCGAGACCAAGGAGACGATCGCGCGGCTCGAACGGCTGGTCGGCGATCTGAACGAGACGCTGACCTACATGGACAGCTGCCGCTCGTGCGAGCCGACCCACAACACGAACGAATGCGGCACCTGCGGCATCCACGGACACGACGGCCGCGCGCCGCTGCTGGTCGAAGGAATTTCAAAATGAAGCTCGAGCTCCCCATCTACATGGACAACCACGCCACCACCCAGACCGATCCGCGGGTGCTGGAGGCGATGCTGCCGTACTTCACGCAGGTGTACGGCAACGCCGCCAGCCGCTCGCACAGCTTCGGCTGGACGGCGGAGAAGGCGGTCGAAGACGCGCGCGACAAGGTCGGCGCGCTGATCGGCGCATCGGGCAAGGAGATCGTCTGGACGTCGGGCGCGACCGAGTCGGACAACCTGGCCATCAAGGGCGCCGCCGAGTTCTTGAAAGACCGCGGCAACCACATCATCACGGCGCAGACCGAGCACAAGGCGGTGCTGGACACCTGCAAGCGCCTCGAGAAGGACGGCTTCGACGTGACGTACCTGCCCGTCGCCAAGGACGGGCGCGTGACGGCCGAATCGGTGCGCGCGGCGATGACCGACAAGACGACGGTCGTGTCGATCATGCTCGCCAACAACGAGATCGGGACGGTGAATCCGATCAACGAGATCGGCGCGGTCGTGAAGGAGAAGGGCGCGGTGTTCCACGTCGACGCCGTGCAGGGCGCGGGCAAGGTGCCGTTCGACGTCAACGAGGCGCGCGTCGACCTGGCGTCGCTGTCGGCGCACAAGATGTACGGCCCGAAGGGGATCGGCGCGCTCTACGTGCGGCGCAAGCCACGCGTGCGCATCACCGCGCAGATCGACGGCGGCGGTCACGAGCGCGGCATGCGTTCGGGGACGCTGAACGTGCCGGCAATCGTCGGCTTCGGCAAGGCGGCGGAGATCGCGCGCGCCGAGATGGCCAGCGAGGCGGTCCGTCTGCTGAAGCTGCGCGAGCGCCTGCGGGAGGGGATCCAGTCGCAGGTGGCGCACACGTTCGTCAACGGGTCGATGGAGCACCGGCTGCCCGGCAACCTGAACATCAGCTTCGCCTACGTCGAGGGCGAGGCGATGCTGATGGGCCTCAAGGACGTCGCGGTGTCGTCGGGTTCGGCCTGCACGTCGGCGTCGCTGGAGCCGTCGTACGTGCTGCGGGCGATCGGCGTCGACGAGGAGCTGGCCCACACGTCGATCCGGTTCGGCCTGGGGCGGTTCAACACCGAGGAAGAGGTCGACTACGTGATCAAGCTGGTGGTCGACAAGGTCAAGAAGCTTCGCGAGCTGTCGCCGCTCTACGAGATGGCGCAGCAGGGAATCGATCTGAAGAGCATCACCTGGGCGGCTCACTGAAAAACAGCCGAAAAAGGAAACAGCAGTCATGGCGTACAGCGAAAAAGTCATCGAACACTACGAAAACCCGCGCAACGTCGGCAGCTTCGACAAGGACGATCCCAGCGTCGGGACGGGTCTGGTCGGCGCGCCTGCGTGCGGCGACGTCATGAAGCTGCAGCTCAAGATCACCGACGAGGGGATCATCGAGGACGCCAAGTTCAAGACGTTCGGCTGCGGTTCCGCGATCGCGTCGTCGTCGCTGGCGACCGAGTGGGTCAAGGGGATGAGCATCGATCAGGCGATGGCGATCAAGAACACCCAGATCGTCGAGGAGCTGAACCTGCCGCCGGTCAAGATCCATTGCTCGGTGCTGGCCGAGGACGCGATCAAGAGCGCCATCGCCGACTACAAGGCGAAGCGCGCCAAAACGAACGGAAACAGCTAGGCAACAGACGATGGCCATTGCAGTCACCGACCGAGCGGTCGCCGAGATCAAGAAGGCGGCCGGTGCGCGCGCGACGACGCCCAAGGGGCTGCGCGTCGGCATCCGCGGCGGCGGCTGCACGGGATTTTCGTATCTGTTCGAGTGGTCCGATCAGGAGCCGCGCACGGAGGACAAGGTGCTGGCCTTCGAGGACGGCGCGGTGCGCGTTTTCATCGATCCGAAGAGCTTCATCTATCTGGACGGCTCGACGCTGGAGTACCAGACCACGATGATGGGCCGGGGCTTCAAGTTCACGAACCCGAACGTGAAAGGGACGTGCGGCTGCGGCGAGAGCGTCCAGTTCTAGGGCGCGCGTCATGATCTGCTGGTCGTGTCA
>DATFXS010000863.1:0-6943 GCA_035315605.1 Polyangia bacterium | reverse complement strand
GCCGGCACCGGCGGCGGCAACGCGGGCTCGGGCGGTCGCGGCGGCGGCAACGCCGGCACTGGCGGCGGCAACGCGGGCACCGGCGGCGGCAACGCCGGCACGGGCGGCGGCAACGGAGGCCGCGGCGGCGGCGCCGGAGGCCGCGGCGGTGGGGGCGGTGGCGGCGCCGGCGGGAACGCGTGTCGCGCGGGGGATACCTGCACGACGGGCGACACCTGCACCGGCGCGTGCAACGCGCGCGGGCTCCAGATCGAATGCGCGTGCCCGGCCAGCGGCCAGTACCTCTGCCAGACGGTCATGTGCACGACCGACATGGACGCCGGCACCGACGGCGGCACCACGACCTGCCCGGCCGGGACGATGTCGGGCGACAACTGCAGCACGGCGACCGACGACATTTGCCAGACGACCTGCTCGGCGGTCACGATGATGAACCGGACCTGCCTCTGCACGCCGGCCGGCGGCGGCGGCAACCGCGGTCAGTGGGCCTGCACGGTCATGATGATGTGCATGCCGTAGAGGCGCGACCCTCTTCCTGGCCGCGGCCCTCGCCCTAATCGCGCCCCTCTCCCTAACCCTCTCCCCGCTTCGCGGGGCGAGGGGATCAGAGAACTACGCGCGAGAGGCTTTCAGGGCCTGGGCGAGGTCGGCGATCAGATCGTCGATGTGCTCGATGCCGACGGACAGTCGGACGAGGCCGTCGTCGATGCCCAGCGCCTGTCGCCGCTCGGGCGGGATCGACGCGTGGGTCATGATGGCCGGATGCTCGGCCAGCGATTCGACGCCGCCCAGCGATTCGGCACAGGTGAACACGCGCAGCGCGGCCAGAAAGTCGCGCGCGCGCGTGAGCACCGTGCGGCCGCTGCCGCGGAACGCGAAGCTGACCATGCCGCCGAAGCCCGACATCTGGCGGCGCGCCAGCCGGTGCTGCGGGTGCGAGCGCAGCCCGGGGTAGAGCACCCAGGCAACCTCGCGCCGCGATTCCAACCAGCGCGCGACGGCGAGCGCGTTCGCCGCGTGCCGCTCCATCCGCACGGCCAGCGTCTTTGTCCCGCGCAGGACGAGGAAGCTGTCGAACGCGGGCTGGCTGCCGCCCAGCGAATTCTGGATGAACGCCAGGCGCGCCCGCAGGTCCGCGTCGCGCCCGATCACCGCGCCGCCGACGATGTCGGAGTGGCCATTCAGGTATTTCGTCGTCGAGTGCACGACCAGATCGGCGCCCAGATCCAGCGGGCGCTGGAAGTACGGCGTCATGAAGGTGTTGTCGACGGCCAGCCAGACCCGGCGCGCCGCGCAAGCCGCCGCGACGGCGCGAATGTCGGCCAGGCGCAGGAGCGGGTTGGTCGGCGTCTCCAGCCAGCAGAGGCGCGTGCTGGGCTGGATGGCGGCGGCGACCGCCTTGGGATTGCGCGCGTCGACGTAGCTGAAGTGGATGCCGAGGCGGCGGAAGACCTTGTCGAACAACCGGTACGACCCGCCGTAGAGATCATCCCCCGCCACCACGTGGTCGCCCGTCTCGAGCAGCGACAGCACCGCGGTCGACGCCGCGACGCCGGCGTTGAACGCGAGGCCCCAGGCCCCGCCCTCCAGCGCGGCCAGGTTGGCCTCCAGCGCGAAGCGGGTCGGGTTCTGCGTGCGCGAGTACTCGAAGCCGGTGTGCTGGCCGGGCGCCTTCTGGGCGAAGGTCGACGTCAGGAAGACCGGCGTCATGACCGCGCCGGTCACTGGCTCGGGGTGCTGGCCGGCGTGGACGGCGGCGGTCTCGAAGCGCATGCCCGGCCCGTCCCCCGGACGCCGCGGCCTCGGCTTTCGCTTCATCGCGCCCTGCGCTCGGCCAGGTATTCGATGAGGTCGATCTTGGTGATCACGCCGACGATCGCGTCGCGCTCCTCGACGACGACGATCGTCGCGTCGTTGAAAATGTTGCGCAGCAGGTGGATGCGCGTCGCGGACGTCACCGTCGCGTAGTCGGATTCGACCAGATCGTCGATCGGCGTGTCGAGCCCGCCCTCACCCTGGACGAGATAGTCGAGCAGGTCCACCTCGGCGACGACGCCGACCAGGCGCTCGCCCTCGGCCGCCAGCACCGGCATCTGCGAGACGCCGTTGTCGCGCATCAGCGCGATGACGTCGCGGACCGCCTGACCCTTGCGCGCCGTGATCAGCGGGCGTTGCTTCTTCGAGCGCAGCAGCTCGATGACGGTGCCGAGCGGGTCGGGCTCGTCGAGGAATCCGTTCTCGCGCATCCACTTGTCGTCGAAGATCTTCGACAGGTACTTGGAGGCGCCGTCCGGCAGCAGCACCAGGATGTTCTCCTTGCGCTTTGTCTTCTCGGCGTACTTGATGGCGCCCGCGACGGCGGCGCCCGAGCTGCCGCCCACGAACAGCCCCTCCTGGCGCACCAGCTCGCGCGTCATCAGGAAGCATTCCTTGTCGTCGACGCGCACGATCTCGTCGACCAGCTTCAGGTTCATCGTGCTGGGCAGGAAATCCTCGCCGATCCCCTCGACGTAATACGCGAACGGCCGCGTCATCCGCCCGGTCTTGATGTACTCGTAATAGAGCGACCCGATCGGATCGACGCCCACCAGCCGGAAACCGGGCTTCTTCTCCTTGAAGAAGCGCCCGCAGCCCGAGATCGTGCCGCCGGTTCCCATCCCGGCGACGAACACGTCCACCTCCCCGTTCGTCTGCTGCCAGATCTCGGGGGCGGTCGACTGATAGTGCGCGTCGGGGTTGGCGTGGTTGTGGTACTGGTTCGCGTAGTAAGCGCCCGGCGTCTCCTGCACGATCCGCTTGGCGGTCTGGTAGTAGCTGCGGGGGTCCTCCGGCTCGACGGCGGTCGGGCAGATGACGACGCGCGCGCCGAACGCGCGCAGCCCCGCCACCTTCTCCTGCGACATCTTGTCGGGCATGACGAAGACGCACTGATAGCCGCGCAGCGCCGACACCAGCGCCAGGCCCATCCCGGTGTTGCCGCTGGTCGCCTCGACGACGGTGCCGCCCGGACCGAGGAGGCCGCGCCGCTCGGCGTCCTCGATGATGTTGCGCGCGACCCGGTCCTTCATCGACCCGCCCGGGTTCAGGTACTCGCACTTGACGAAGATCTCGGCCGGGACGTGGCGCGCCAGCTTCTGCAGCTTGACGATCGGCGTTCCCCCGATCGCATCCAGGATGTTGTTCCGGGCGCCCGTCATCTCGGCTCGCCTATCGAACTGCGATCTCGGCGCCCCGCGCTCAGGACTTGAAGTGGTCCCGCCCGTGCGCCGTACGGAAGTGATCGATGACGCTCTCTTCCAGCAGCTCCTGCATGGTCTGCCCGCCGTAGCGGGCGGCGATGCGGTCATCGTATTCATCGGCGATGATCGCGACGTCGCGGATCGTCGTGTTCAGCTCCTCGGCGTCCAGCGTCGCGCCGCCCAGCAGCGTGTGCGAGAAGATGATGACGTCGCCCGCCGGAACGTAGGCGAAGGCGCCGAAGCGCAGCAGCGCGTTCATCTCCAGCAGCTGCAACGCGAGCGGGACCTCCATCGTCACGCCCTTGACGAGCTGGGCGACGCAACGGACCACCGCGCGGTCGGGGTTCCACGCGATGACGTTGATCATCACGATCGAGGATCCCTGCTTGACGACATACAGGCCTTCGTCGACCTTCTTGAACGCGGGGCTCTTGCGTAGCGTCTTTTCGATGAGCTGACAGCTCGTCTTGGCAGCGGCATTCATGTGACCATCACCCACGCGATCGGTACCACGGATAAAGTAAACTAACCACCGCGATGCGTTCCTGCCGCCACTGCGCGCACGAAAACGCCGACCATCTGGCGTTCTGCTCGCGGTGCGGCCGCAAGTTGCCCCGGACCGACGGCGCGCTGGCGGCGATCATGCGCCCCCTCGGCGGCAGCGATCCGGCGGGATATTCGCGCACGGTGCTCGCGACCCCGGGTCCGGCCACGACCACGGGACGCGCGACCGTGGCGAGCGGGCGGAATCTGTCAGGCCGCCAGGCCGCCGTGGCCGAGGCGTCCGCGTTCGCCCCACCCTCCCGATCGCGCGTCCGCTGGCTCGGCGAATCGGTCGGCTACATCTACGTCTACCTGCGCGGCAAGCTGGACGCGGGCGAGCGGCGGCGGCGGCTGAGCGAAGAACGCACCGGGGCCGAGGCGCTGCTGGCGGGCGCGCTCAACGAGCTGGGCCAGGCGGTGTTGCGCGAGGGCGTCCAGCACCCGGAGCTGACCGGCCTGCTCGAAGAGATCGGACGGGCGCACGCGCGGCGCGAGACGGCGGCCGCCGACACCGCCACTTCGGAATCGCTGCAACAGGCGGAGGCCGTCCGCCTGGCGGGCCAGCAGACGGCGGCGGAGGCGGAGTGGACGGCGGCCGACAGCGCGAGCCGGGAGGCCGAGCAGATCCTGCGGGCCGCGACGGCGGACCGGCGGACCACCGGTTCGCGCCTCGCGCGCGTGACCGACGAGCGCGCGCGGATCGCGCGGGAAGCGAACCAGAGCGGTCCGATCGCGGACGTGCGTCTCGCCCAGCTAGATCACGAGGACGCGGGCCTGGCGACCGAACAGCGCGCCCTCGAGGAGCAGTCGAAGCGGCTCGATCAGCAGCTGGCCGACCTGCGCGCCAGGGCGGCGACCCTGCGCGACGCGGCGACCGGGGCGAAGGCGAAACTGGATCAGACCGTCGGCGAGCGCCGGCAGGCGGCGTCGGCGATGGCCGCGAGCATCGCCGGCCGCCAGCGCGATCGCGCGGCCGCCGAGCGCGAAATCGCGGACCTGACCGCGCAGATCGGGCGGGTGGCCTTCGAGGTCCGTCCCCCGCACGCGACGCTGCTGTCGGGATACCAGAACATCGATCGTCTGAATCAGACCATCGCGGAGCGCACCGCCCAGCTCGCCGCCATCGAGCAGGCGCGCGGACACTACGATCATCGCAAGCTGCTCGCTGGGGTCGGCGTCCTGACCTGCATGCTGGGCGCGATCTCCGCGGCGCTCTGGAAACTGCTGAAGTAGCTAGCGCGCGGACCGGAAGCCTTCGACGATCAGGGAGGCCCAGCCGGCCAGCAGCAGCAGGCCGCCGACCGGCGTCACGGCGCCGAGCCAGCCGACGCCCGTGATCGCCAGCAGGTAGAGCGTCCCGGAGAAGATCGTGATGCCCCCGCAGAACAGACCCGCGCAGAGGCCCGGCCGCCGCAACCGATCGGCGGCCAGCGCCACCGCCAGCACGGCCAGCGCGTGCACCAGGTGGTAGAGGACGCCGGTCCGGTAGATCTCCAGCATCGGCGGCGCCAGCCGGTCGCGCAGGCCGTGCGCGCCGAACGCCCCCAGCGCGACCGCCGAGAACCCGAACGCCCCCGCCAGGGTCAGCAGGCCCCGGCTCACGGCGCCGACGGACCGGGGCCGGTCCCCGATCCGTGCCCCTGGCTGTCGCGCGACAGCCCGAGCGCCCGCATCTTCTTGTGCAGGTTGGTGCGCTCGATCCCGAGCAGGGTCGCGGTGCGCGAGATGTTCCAGCCGTTCTCGTCGAGCTTGATCCGGATGTACTCGCGTTCCATGTGGTCGCGGAACTCGCGCAGCGGCAAGGCGCGCGCCTCGGCCGGCAGCTCGACCCGCGGCAGCTCGCTCGCGGTCGCGCTCCCCTCGCGCTGGACGCGCGCCACCTCGGCCACGATCTCCTCGGGCAGGTCGCCGACGTCGATGCTCTCCTCGGACAGGATCACCAGCCGTTCGATGACGTTGCGCAGCTCGCGCACGTTCCCGGGCCACGGATAGCCGGCCAGCATCGCCAGCGCCCCGTCGGAGATCGGCTTCACCTTCATGCCGTTCTCGCGACAGGCGAGCTCGACGAACGAACGCGACAGAAGCGCGACGTCCTCGGCGCGCTCGCGCAGCGGCGGCGCGCGCAGCGGCACGACGTTGAGGCGGAAGTACAGGTCCTCGCGAAACGCATTCGCCGCCACCGCGGCCTGCAGGTCGCGGTTGGTCGCGGCGACGACGCGCACGTCGACCTTCAGCGCCTGCTCACCGCCGACGCGCGTGAACTCGCCCGATTGCAGCACCCGCAGCACCTTCGCCTGCGCCGACGTGATCATGTCGCCAACCTCGTCGAGGAAGATCGTCCCCCCGTCGGCCAGCTCGAACAGGCCGCGCTTGCGCCCGGTCGCGCCGGTGAACGCGCCGCGCTCGTGCCCGAACAGCTCGGACTCGATCAGCTCGGGCGGGATGGCGGCGCAGTTCACTTTGACGAACGGTTTTTCGGCCAGCGTGCTGGCGCGGTGAAGGGCGCGCGCGATCAGCTCCTTGCCGGTCCCCGATTCCCCGGTGATCAGCACCCGCGTCCGCGTCGGCGCGACCTTGGCGATCTGGGCGAACAGCGCCGCCATCGGCGCGCTCTTGCCGACCATCTCGAAGCGCTCGTCCGCGATCGCCCGCAGCCCCTGCACCTCGCGCTCCATCGCGCGCCGCTCGAGGGCGTTGCGCAGCGCCACCATCAGCCGCTCGCGATCGAGCGGTTTCTCGATCAGGTCGTAGGCGCCGGCCTTGGTCGCCCGCACGGCGTCGGCCAGCGTCGCGTGTCCCGAGATCATGATGATGGTCGGCGACGACTCCATGTTCTTCAGCTTCGAGACGCGCTCGATCGTCTCCAGCCCGGACATGCCGGGCAGCTGGACGTCCAGCAACATGACATCCGCGCCGATCTCCGCGATTCGCGCCAGGGCCTCCTCGCCGCTGGACGCCTCCTCGACCGAGTAGCCCTCCCCCTCCAGCACCATGCGGACGGTGCGGCGGATGTTCTTTTCGTCGTCGACGATGAAGACGGTGGAGGGCATCGGTCAGCTGACTGGAAGGTACGCGATCTCGTCGCCCGGCGCGACCTGCAATGCATCGCGCGTCTCCGCCGGCAACGCAAGCGCCGGCAGCTCCGCCGGCCCGACCGGATC
>DATFXS010000862.1:0-4326 GCA_035315605.1 Polyangia bacterium | reverse complement strand
CGGTGTACGAGGCCGGCTCGTCGGGCGGCGGGACGCGATAGGGCTTGGTCAGCCAGGCGGTCTTCCCCTGAGGCGATCCGTCGAGGACCAGCTTCAGGCCGCCGACCCGCACACCGCCGATCCGCCCGTGCCGGTAGAGCTCGGTGTGGGCGCGCAGGCGATCCTCCAGCTGATAGAGCGGATACGCGACGACATCGATCGGCAGCGACCCGTCGTCCGCCGCCATGTGCAGCATCTGCATGCCGGCCACGTCGGTCCCGCCGTCCTGCGCGGTGGTGATGCCGAGACGGGCGTAATGCTCGCCGGTCCGTCGAATCAGATCGGGATGATGATGCTCCGGGATGGTCGGGACCAGCGTCAGCCGCACGTGCGCCCAGGCGGCCTCGCGCAGCAGGCCCGTCGGCTCGCGCGAGCCCGCGCGACGGACGATGGCGCCGCCGTCGGGATCGGGCGTGGCCGCGGCGATGCCGGCCTGATCCAGCGCCACGCTGTTGCCGACCGCCATGTGGCGCGAGGTGTGAACGACCCAGACCGGAAGCTGGGTCGACACGCGATCCAGATCCTCCTTGGTCGGGTGGCGCCGCTCCTCCAGCATCGAATCGTCGTAGCTGACCCCCAGCACGTACTTGTGCTGGGCGGCCAGGCGACCGAGCCGGTGGCGGAGCGCCTCGATCATCTCGTCGATGCTGCTGATCTCACCCGCGGGCGGCGGCGCCAGGTCGACCCAGTCCAGCTCGCCCGCCACCTGCGTGAACTGACCGTGACCGTCGATGAAACCGGGGACCAGCACCCGGCCCCCGAGGTCGAACAGGCGGGCGCCGCGCCCCGCGGCGTCCAGCACGTCGCCGACCTCGCCCACCGCCAGGATGCGGCCGCTGCGCACCGCGACCGCCTCGGCGAAGGGGCGCCGCTCGTCCATCGTCAC
Source organism: Polyangia bacterium (assembly GCA_035315605.1). GTDB lineage: Bacteria > Myxococcota_A > Polyangia > Fen-1088 > Fen-1088 > JADGRB01. The sequence goes on along the minus strand of DATFXS010000862.1, from coordinate 3,401 downwards.
CACGTCCGCGTTCACGAACACGGCTGTGGGCTCATGCGTGCGCCCGGACATTGTCTCCTGGAAGTTGCGACCGTCCGTCCCGGTCGCACAGATCAGCCCGGGGCCGATTCGTCGACGTCAGTAGTGCGACAGCGATCCGTCGACGCGGGCGCGGCGGAGCGCGAAAGCGAACACGCCGACGCCCACCGGCGCGAGGACGCCCGCGAACAGCGCGAGCGCGACGAACGAATGCGCGAGCGCGCGCGGACCGGCGCCGACGAGGAGCGCGCCCCGCAGCGCCGCGAGCGCGTGCGTGAGCGGCAGGAGCTGCCCGACAGCCCGGAGCCAGCCGGGCAGCACGCTCATCGGATAGAGGACACCTGACAGGAAAACCGACAGCGAGCCGATCACGGTCGCGACCGGGTTCAGCTTGCGAACCAGCATGGTCGTCCCGGCGGCGAGCAGGCCCAGCCCCGAGAACGCCGCGATAACGAGCGGCACGGTGACCGCGAGCGACAGCCAGTTGGCGTGGTCGAGATCGAGCCCGAGCAACAGCGCCGCGGCGGTCAGGTAGGCGGCCGAGCGGAGCGCCGCGACCCCGAATTCGTAGACCGGCGGCGCCCCGAGGACCATCCAGGGGGGCGCAGGCGTCGCGATCTCGGCTTCCAGCGTCCCCATCATCTGCGCCGTGCGGATGCGCTGCGCGAGCCCGGAGACGCCGACCTGCTGAAACTCGGCCGCCAGCAAGCCGAGAACCATGAAGCCGAGGTAGTTGCCGTTGTACTCGGCGAGGTGCGGGTTGACCGCCGCGCTCACGAACCGCGACAGGAACACCATCGACCCGACCGCCGTCGCCAGACCGAGCATTCTGACGAAGAACGCCGCGCGGTAGCCGCCGACGGCCGAGAGCTCGCGCCGGACGAACGCCCAGAGGACCCGCCCGAACCACCAGGGGGCGTTCACAGCCCGAGCTCCGCTTCGATCCGTTCGGGCGGGGCGTCGCCGTGCAGCCTGCCGGCCTCGAGAAACAGCACCCGATCGGCGAGCGCGCGCACCTCCGACGGATCGTTGCTGCAGACGATGGCGGTTCGCCCCGGCTTCCGGATCACCTCGTCGCGCAGGAACTGGCGCATGTCGCGGGCGCCGCGTGGATCCAGGCCCAGCGTCGGCTCGTCCAGCAGGATCACCTCCGGGTCGGCGAGCAGCCCGCGCGCGAGCGCGAGCCGCTGGCGCATGCCCCGCGAGTACTCGCGGTAGGGGCGATTGGCCGCGTCGTGGAGGCCGACCCGTTCCAGCAGCCCGGACGCCCGCCGCCGGGCTTCGCCCGCGGGCAGGCCGTGGAGCGCGCCGAAGTAGTGCAGGTTCGCGCGGCCGGAGACGCGGAAGTGGAAGCTGCGCTCATCGCCGACGACGAAGGCGACCCGGCGCCGGAAGGCCGACCCGCCCGTTCCGGCGTCGACGCCGCAGACGCGCGCCGTGCCGGACGACGGAAGCAAGAGACCCCCGAGGATCCGCACCAGCGTCGACTTCCCCGCGCCGTTCGGACCCATCACGCAGACGATCTCGCCGGGCGCGATCGAGAACGACACCTGCGACAGCGCCGTGGTCGGGTGGCCGAAGAACCGGCCCCGCAGCATCTCGCCCAGCGACGCGGGCGGGCGGAAGACCTTCCCCAGCCCCTCGGCCACGACGACCGGCGCCGCGCTCATCGCGCGCGCGTCCCGCCTGCCGTCATTCGGGCAGGGCCTTGCCGCCGCGCTGATACTTCACGACGGCGGCGTTGTGCTCCGCGACGGTGCGCGAGAACTGGTGGGTGCCATCGTTCTTGGCGACGAAATAAAGGAACGGCGTGTGGTCGGGCGCCAGCACCGCCTCCAGCGCGGCGCGCCCCGGGTTCGAGATCGGTCCGGGCGGCAGCCCCTCATGCGTGTACGTGTTGTAGGGGTTGTCCTTGTCGTCCAGCTGGATGCGCCGGATGCGGCCGTCCCACTTCTGGCAGGCCGCCGAGCGCGGCGTGGCGACCGTGCAGCCGTAGATGATGGTCGGATCGGTCTGCAGCAGCTTGGGCGTGAACGCCGGCATGTGCAGGCGGTTGATGAAGACCTGCGCGATGCGCGGCCGCTCCTCGGGGCGCCCCGTCTCCTTCTCGACGATGGACGCCATGACGACGATCTGGTGGTCGTCCCACCCGAGTGTCTTCTTCAATTCGAGGGCCGCCTTCGCGTGGGCGGCCCGCAGCTCGCCCCAGACCTGGCGGTGGCGGCGCACCAGCGGGATCAGCGCGCGCGCCGGCGTGCTGTGGGGCCGCAGGCGATAGGTGTCGGGGAACAGGTAGCCTTCCAGCGTATTTCCCGGGAGGCCCAGCTCCGCCGCGAAGGCCGGATCGCTGGCCTTCGCCGCCAGCTCCGCCTTGCCCGCGACCCCGGCGGCATCGAGGATCTCCGCGACCTCGAGCAAGTTCTTGCCGGGGGGCACGACCACCGTGACCAGCTCGTCGGCGGCGCCCTTCACCAATGTGTCGAGGATCTGCTTCGGCGTCGCGGGCGCGGCGATCTCGTAGCGCCCCGCCTTGAACCGGCCGGCGACGCCGCGCTGGCCCGCGTACAGCCGGAACACGGTCGGGTTGCCGATCAGGCCGGCGTCCTTGAGCCGGGACGCCACGTCGCCCGCCGTCGCGCCGTTCGGGATCTCGACGGCGACCTTGCCCTGCGCTGTCCCGCCCGGTGTGTCGCCGTAGCGCCAGGCGGTGCGCGCGGCGACGATCAGCACCACCAGGCCCAGCGCGCTGGTGATCAGGAAGGCGGTGAGCGCGCGTTTCATCGACTTGTGCATCTTACTCGTCGGAGGAGGGTGGGGGCCCCCTCCCCTCCGCTCCCCCCGCGAAGAGCTCGCGCAAGCAAAGCTCGCGCTCGCTCACGCGATCGATTTCGGTCCATGGGCGTCCAGCCACCGGCGGAGAATAACCGCTGCCGCCATCTTATCGACCACTTCGCGACGGCGGGCACGGGAAACGTCAGCCGCCAGCAGCACCTCCTCCGCCTCCACCGTGCTGAAGCTTTCGTCGATGAGCTCGACGGGCACGGTCACGGCGCCGCGCAGGCGGGCGGCGAACGCCTCCGCGCTCTTGGCGGCGCGCCCGGGCTCGCCGTCCGGATCCAGCGGCAGACCGACGACGATCCGGCCGACGGCGTGGGTGCGGACCAGCGCGGCGATCGCGTCGAGATCGCGCTGGCCGCCGCGGCGCGGAATCGTCTCCAGCGGCTGCGCCGTCAGTCCGAGACCGTCCGTCATCGCCACACCGATTCGGCGCGTCCCCAGATCGATCGCGATTACCCTGCCAGACACCTCGTAATGTATACCGTAGCCATGGCCGACCAACCGAAGGGTCCCTCGAGCGATCAGCCCGCGGCGGCGGGCGCCCC
>DATFXS010000861.1:0-7672 GCA_035315605.1 Polyangia bacterium | reverse complement strand
GCTCTGGGGCCTGGAGACCGTGATCTTGACGCCGCACGTATCCGGGGCGACGCCGCTCTACTTCGATCGGACGGCGGCGCTGTTCGCCGACAACCTCGAGCGTTTCCTGGAGGGCCGGCCGCTTTCGAACCGGTACGATCCCGCGCGCGGATATTGATCGAGACACGCGCAGGACAACCCCGTCCCGCCCGGATCGGTCACACTTGACGGAGCACCATGCGTACGGGGCGGCGGTCTCGGTCCTGGGCGGCGTGGGCCACCTCGGCGCTGCTTCACGCGCTGGTCGCGGCGCTGGTGCTTCGCGCGGGGCCGCGGGCGAAACCGCGTGCGCCGGCGCCAGCGGAGACGGTCGAGCTGGAGGTTGATCTCCGCGCCGACGTCGAACCTGCTGCGGCCGCCTCGGCCGCGTCGTCTGCCCCATCCCGGCGCGCATCCTCCTCCCGTCCGTCATCGTCAGCGCGCCCCTCACCCTCACCCTCTCCCCGCCAAGCGGGGAGAGGGGACGAGAGGGACGTGGGAAGAGATGAGGAGGCGCCGACGATCGATCTTTCGCTCGGTGCGCTCTCCGGCGGCGTCAAGGCGCGCATCGCGGGGCCGCCGCCCACGGAGCAGACGCTGCGCGCGCGTCCGGGCCGCTTCTCCGTCGACGAGCTGCGTGCTGACCTCGAGCGGCACGAGGACGCGGTCGCCAACGTCGAAAAAGGACGCGTCGATCCGCTGCTCTACGATTACCTGCGCGGCGCGCGGGCACGCTTTCAGGAGCAGGCCGCGCGGCTGGCCGACTCCATTCCGGTCGGCCCCGGCGACATGGCCCGCTCTCTGGGGCGCGGCTACCTCAGCAGCGTGGAGGCGGCGAACAGCGGCGCGCTCGGCGCCAGGCCGGACGCGCCGCGCGAGGGCGGCGGCGACGAGCGCAACGAGCCGTCTTTGCACGCTGACGTGCTCGGCGCCTACGCCGAGTCGCGCCGCCAGACAGAGGTCGGCGCCGAGGAGCGCCGCGCGGAGGTCTGCCTGGATGTCGCAGCCGGCCAGGAGACGGCGGTCGTTCTCCGCCACAGCTCCGGCAACGCCGCGCTCGATCGCCTGACGGTGGAGTCGTTCACGAAGGCCGTCGCGGCGCGCCCCGTTCCGCCCGACGCGCGCCGCGGCCTCGCCTGTTACGAGCTCCGCATATCGGCATTTCGGATGCCGCCGCTGCCGGTCGTCGCCTGCGGCTTCGACATCGGCTTTGGCGGCCTGAACTGCGTGTGGCCCTTCAAGAAGGTCACCTCCGTCAAGGGCCGGCTGCTCACGGTTGAATATCCATCCGCCGACGGCCGCGGGCCGGCGAGCCGATCGTTGCTGCGCAACCCGCGCTGAGGAACTGATCGGCGCTATTCTTCCCGCGTGGCGCGCGCTGCCCGTCCGTCAGGCGATCTGGATCCGCTGCTCGTGGCGGCGGTTGCGCAGAGCATGCTCGCGAAGCTCCCCGCGGCGCTGACCGCGCAGGTGCTGGACGGCGGTTATCGCATCGACCTGCCGGCCGGCGCGCAGCCGAGCCTGCGCACGAACGAAAGCGCGGTGGCGCTGGTGCTCGAGGGTCTGGTCCGGATGTTTCTGGTCTCGGACACGGCGCGCCAGGTGACGGTGCGTTACGCGCGTCCCGGCGAGATGCTGGGGCTGGTCCATCTGTTCGCGCGAAAGACCGAGGTGCACAGCCAGGCCGTCACGGCGACCAGCGTGTGGATGATGGCGCCGGCCCGCGTCCGCGCGCTGTGCGAGCAGCATGCGGCGCTGGCGACGGCTGTGGCCGAGGAGTGCGCGACGCGCGCCAGCGACGCCATCGAAGAGCTGTCGCTGCTGACGTTCGGTTCGGTGCGCCAGCGCGTGGCGCGGCACCTGCTGGACCTCGCCGCTCAGCAGCAGCAGGCTGGTGAGCTGGTCGCGGCCGTGACCCAGCAAGAGCTGGCCGACGCGGCCGGGACCGTGCGCGAGGTCGTGGCGCGCGTGCTCAAGCAGCTGCATCAGACCGGCGTGACGGCCGGTTCCGACGACGGCGTCGTCATCCTCGACGCCGCCCGCCTCGACGCCGAGGCGACCTCGGGCAGCACCGACGCGACCTGAGTCACACGCCGGCACGACCCGGGTCACGGCGCCGCCGCCCGGGAGGTTGCATCTTGCCTTCATGAGGAGGTGGACGATGCAGACCGAAGCTGAACGAAACGAGCTCCCCTGGTTGATCTACGGCGCCACCGGTACCACCGGGCGCCTCGTCGTCGAAAGCGCGCTGGCGCAAGGACAGCGTCCCATCGTCGCCGGCCGCGATGGCGCCGCCGTACGCGCGCTGGCGGAGCAGCATGGCCTCCCGTCGGCGGTCGTCTCGCTGGATGATCGGGCCGGGTTGGAAGCCGTGCTGCGCCGGTCGTCGCGCGTGCTGCACGCGGCGGGTCCGTTCTCGCGCACGGCGGCCAGCATGCTCGACGCGTGCCTGGCGACGGCGACGCCGTATCTCGACATGAGCGGCGAGGTGGATTCGGTCGCCGACGTGCTGGCGCACGACGAGGCGGCCCGGCGTCGCAAGATCCCGCTCATCGCCGGCGCCGGCTTCGGCGTGACGGCCGGCGATTGCATCGCGGCGCACGTCGCGCGCCGCTACCCGCGCGCGACGCGCCTGCGGATCGGCATCGATGCGCACAACGGGCGCCGCAGCCCCGGGGCGGCCGTCAGCACGCTGGACGTGCTGAGCGGCGGCGGCGCGTGGATCGAATCGGGCCGCCTGGTCCGGGGACCGCTGGCTCACGATCGGTTCCGGGCGACGATCGGCGAGCGGTCCGAGACGTTCATCGCGGCGCCCATGGCCGAGGCGGTCGCCGCTTTCCAGACCACCGGGATCGCCAACGTCGTCGCGGGAATCCCGGTCTCGCCGCTGGTCGCTTCGGTGATGCGCTGGGTCTCACCGATCCTGCGCGCGGTGGCGCGCCGCCCCGCGCTCCGGCGCTTCGTCGCGAACAGAAAACCCTCCGCGCCGGAGACGACCCCGCTCCGGAGCCGGGTCTGGGCGCTCGCCGCCGACGATCAGGGCGGCGCCGCCTCCGTCCTCGAGATGGGCGAAGGGTACGCCTTCGCCGCGGACGCGATCGTGCTCGCGGCACAGGCCATCGGGCAGCAACCGCTTGCGGGAGCTTTCACGCCGGCATCGGCGTTCGGCCCGGACTTCGTGCTGAGGATCCAGGGCGTGGAGCGCCGCGATCTGACGGAAGGAGAGCAGCCATGAACACGAACACGCTCGAACGTTTCGATTTCGGCGGACCGACGCAGTGGGCGCTGGTGCGCGGGCAGAGCCGGCAGAGCCCGGTGATGCTGCTGGTCCAGCAAGGTCCCGGCGCGCCGATCATCAATGATGCGGCGGAGATGCAGCGGCTGCTGCACCTGGAAGAGAACTTCCGCGTCGTCTACTGGGATCAACGCGGGACCGGGAAGTCGTTCGACGCGAAAGATCGCGCGCCGATCGCGCGGGAGACGGCCGTCGGCGACGTCCGCGCGATGGTCCGGGCCCTCTGCCAGCGCCTGGGCGTCGCGCAGATCGACGTGGTCGGGTTCTCGTTCGGCGCCAGCCTGGCGCTGCTGGCGTGCGCCGACGAGACGCTGCCCATTCGTTCCCTGACGTGCGTCGCGACGGATGTGAACCTGCTGGCGGCCGAGCGATCTGCCTACGCGTTCGCCCTGGCGGAGGCGGAGCGCCGCGATCACAAGCGCGCGCTGCGCGCCCTTCGCGCCATCGGCGAGCCGCCGCACGCCGAAACCAAGCGCTTCCTGGCGCGTGTGAAATGGGTCGCCACCTTCGGCGGCGTTCATCGCGGCAAGACCTTCAATGGGTTGACGAGGACCAACGTCGCGCGCCTCTGGAAGTCGCCCCACTACAACCTGCGCGAGATGATCGGCGCGCTCCGCGGCTTCGAATCGACGACGGCGCGCCTGCTCCCCGCGTATCAGGGTCTGGATCTGCTCGCCGAGCCGCTGCGCATTCGGCCGCCGGTCGCCATCTTTCAGGGACGGCAGGACAGGGTCGTGCCCCCCGACCTGGCCGTCGAGCTGGCGGCGCGGCTGGGCGTCGACGTGGTCTGGTTCGACGAGAGCGCGCACATGCCACAGGAGGAGGAACCGATTCGGTTCCGCCAGGAGCTGCTTCGCTTCGTCTCGACCGCCGGCCAGCGTGGCGCCGGTCACGATCGCCCGCCGGATTTCGAAAACGCGATGCACGCTTGGCCTGGCGAGCGCTGACGCGCGTGTTACCTTCGCGCGGAATCGTCGGGCGCGACTAGCGGACGGCCCGTCGGTGCGGACGTGCTCGAGGATCAACAGAGAGCGGACCTGCCAGCGAGCGAACAGCTCGCCCGCCTCGCCGCAGCGAACCTGCAGGAGAGCGAGACGCGCTTCCGCGCGCTGGCCGACAGCGCCCCCGTTCCGATCTGGGTCAACGGCGTGAACGCCGGGTGCGAGTTCGTCAACAAGGCGTATCTGGACTTCTTCGGCAAGACGCTGGCCGAGGTGCAGGGATTTGGGTGGCAACCGCACGCTCACCCGGAGGACGAGGAGCGGTACGTGGCGGCGTACCTCGCCGCGTTCGAAGCGCGCGCGCCGTTTCGCTGCCAGGCGCGTTTCCGCGACGCCAAAGATGAATACCGCTGGTTGGATTCGGTCGGCCAGCCGCGCTTCGCGCCGTCCGGCGAGTTCCTCGGGTATGTGGGGGCGAGCCCCGACATCACGGAGACGAAGCGCGTCGAGCTCAACGGGCAGTTCATCAACCAGCTGGATCTCGAGCTGTCGCGTACCAGCGACCCGGATCAGATCGTCTTCGTCGCCACGAAGAGCCTGGGCGCGTACCTCGGCGTTCGTGCCTGCCACGTCTCGGAAATGGACGTCGCGGCGGGCCTCGCCATCATCCGCGCGAAGTGGGAGGGGTGGCTCCGCGAGGCGCCGAGCTTCGCGGGCAAATATCGGATCGACGACTTCATCTCGCGGCCGTTCCGGGAGGCGCTCGCGGCCGGGGAGGCGGCGATCATCGAAGACGTCACGACCGATCCGCGTACGCAGCCGTTGGCGGCGACGCACGAGGCGCTGGGGGCGCGCGCGTCGGCGTCGGTGCCGATCCTCCAGGAAAAACAGTGGCGGGCGACGTTGACCGTTGTCGCGCCGCACGCGCGGCGCTGGCGCGCCGACGAGGTCCAACTGGTGAGGGACGTCGCGGCGCGGGTCTGGCTGGCCGTCACCAAGGCACGTTCGTTGGAGGCGTTGCGCGAGAGCGAGCGGCGGGCGAGGCGGACGCTCACGGATCAGATGCTGGTCGGCGTCGCGAGCGCGGACACGACCGGACGGCTGACGATGGTCAACCGTCGATACTGCGAGATCACCGGGTACGCGGAGGCCGAGCTCCTCGGCATGCGCGTCGCGGACCTCACCCACCCCGACGATTGGCCTGACAACGCCGAGCTCTATCGCCGGCTGTTCGAGACCGGTGACGGCTTCTTCCTCGAGAAGCGCTACCGCCGCAAGGGCGGCGATGAGATCTGGGTCGACACCCAGACCTCTGCGCTCCGCGACGCGCAGGGAAATTTCGAATCGTCGGTGAGCGTGGTCGTCGACGTCACCGATCGCAAGCGCGTCGAGCAGGAGCTGGCGGCGGCGAAGGATCGGTTGGCCGCGGATCTGATCGCGAAGCAGGCCGCCTACGAGCGGGCGGACGCCGCCACGCGCGCGAAGGACGAGTTCCTGGCGGTCGTGTCACACGAGCTGCGGAATCCTCTGAGCGCGATTCTTCTTCACGGCCAAATCCTGCACGCGGAAGCAGACAATCCGGCGAGCGTGCGGGAGGTGGCGAGGATGATCGAGCGCAGCGCCAAGGCGCAGGCCCAGATCATCGACGATCTGCTGGACACGACGCGGATCATCAGCGGCAAGCTGAAGCTCGAGCTGCGCGCGGTCAACGTCGCGAGCGTCGTCGCGCGGGCGGTCGAGGTCGTACGGCCTTCGGCTCGCGCCAAGGGCATCGGGGTCGGGTTGCAGCTGGAATCAGCCGGCGCCGAGATCACGGGCGATCCGAACCGCCTGGAACAGGTGTTCTGGAACCTGCTCTCGAACGCCGTGAAGTTCAGCGAGATTGGCGGGCGGGTCGACGTCGTGCTCCGCCACCGCGGCGCCGAGATCGAGATCGAGGTACACGACGACGGTCATGGAATGGAAGCGGACGTGCTGGATCACATCTTCGAACGCTTCTGGCAGAGCGACATGTCCAGCCGGCGCCGGGCCGGCGGCCTCGGCCTCGGCCTGCCGCTGGTGAAGCACCTGGTGGAGCTGCACGGCGGGACGGTCGCAGCCGCCAGCGCGGGCAGAGGCCAGGGCGCGACATTCACCGTCCGCCTGCCCCTGCAGCCCAGCTCTGCGGCGCCCGCCGAAGAGCGTGCAGCAGGCGACGCCGGAGCCGCCCAAGGAACAGAGACTCTGGTGGGGCTACGCATCCTGGTCGTCGACGACGACGAGGACATGCGCGCCGTCCTGGCCCTGACCTTGAGGCGCTACGGTGCCGAGGCGATCGCGGTCGGCTCCGGAAGAGAAGCGCTCGGTCTCCTGGCGTCGCCGGCCCGCGGCGGGCATTTCGACGTGCTCGTGTGCGACATCGGCATGCCGGACCAGGACGGCTACGACGTCATCCGGAGCGTGCGCGCGTCGGTCGAAGAGAGCCGCGCGATCCCGGCCATCGCATTCACCGCCTATGGCCGCGCCCAGGATCGCGCGCGCGCCCTCGAGGCCGGCTTCCAGACGCACATCGTGAAGCCCGTGCATCCCGACGAGCTGGTGGTCGTCATCCGCGGCCTGCTCAATCGGTCCGGTCCTCGCTACGCGAGCAGATAGCAGACCGTCGTCTCGAGCTTGGACGGATCGTCGGACCAGTCGCCGTAGATCTCCCAGGACGTGCCCGCGAAGGTGCGGCCAGTCTGCGCGCGCCAGGCGTGGATCGCGTCGTGCGCGCGGTGAAGCTGATCGTAACCGCCGACGTGCACCGCGGTCGCGATCTCGCCCGCCGGCGTCTGCGCCGGAGCGACGTCACCTGCGCGCTCGAACGTGCGTACCACCTCGACGCCGAAGTCGACGTCCATCGGGGCGTCCCGGCTCGCCGGGTGATGGTAGACGAAGATGTTGTGCCCGTCGGTGCGCAGCTCCCGGTGCGCGCGCAGAAACGCCCAGACCTCGTCGAGCGCCGGCCGCCACGCCGTGCCGACCTCACCGATCTTCACGCGCCGGCGGACCGCGGCGATCGTCCGGGCCGCGACGTTCTGGGTGATCACGTTGGGTGCAGTCATGGAGCTCGCCTCTTTTCAGGGTCGGAGCGGATGTTGATGACGGCGGGCCAGTTTCGTTGGCCCTAATCTGATGTCGAGTGCTACTGAATGAAAGAGAGACCTGCCCAGCAGCGCGCCGTAGGCGTAACTCCTACAGTGCCCCACAACAAACCGTCTCTCGCTTCGGGCCTCCGATCTCTCTCTTTTGACTAAAGTGATCCCGTCGCGATCTGCATCACGAGGCACGGGAATAGGAATGACGATGAGCCCCCATCTTAGGTCCCTTAGGTCGTTTGGCGTCGCCGCGTCGTGCTTCGCGGCGGTCGCACTGGCAGCGTGCGCAGGCTCGGAGCCGG
>DATFXS010000860.1:0-2104 GCA_035315605.1 Polyangia bacterium | reverse complement strand
GGTTTTCATGCGCTGGATCCGAGGGCGTGTCGTCAGCGATTGGGCGACGTGGGCGCCGCCGCAGTCGTGGCCGGCTGCGCTCCGGCCGTGAACAGGGTCAGTACCACGCGGCGGTTGCGTGCGCGGCCCGCCGGCGTGGCGTTGTCGGCCACCGGCTCCGCCGCCCCCCTCCCATCGACCGTGATCCGCTTCGGATCGATCCCGCGCGACACGAGCGCCCAGTAGACGGCGTTGGCCTGTGCCAGCGACAGCGCCACGAGATCCGCGGGCTTCCCCTGGTCGTCGGTGTAGGCCGCCAGCTGCAGCGGATAGCTCGGGTACCTGCCGATCAGGTCATTCACGGCGTCGAGCAGCTTCGCGCCCGCCGGCTGCAGCACGGATCCGTGGTCTGCAAACAGCCCGCCCACGACGAGCACCAGCCGCTGAAGATCCTGAACGCGCTCGAGCCTCGTGTGGATTCCGGGAAGCGCGGTGGCATCGGCCTCGAGCGCCCGATCGCGGGCCCGCGCGCTGAGCACGACCGCCGCCTTCTCATACTGCGGCCGGGCGAGCGCGGTCGCCCCCTCGGCCTCGCCTCGCGCGAGCGTCGTCCGGGCGATCGCTTCGCCCCAGTGCCCCGCATCGAACTGCTTGTGGGCCTCCTGCAACATGTTCGTGGCCGCCGTGTATTTCGCCTTGGCATAGCGGGGCGTGTCGACGGTCTCGGCCGTCCGTAGCGCCAGCTCGGCGCGGCGGAGGCCGTCGATCGCCTCGGCGCGCTGCTTCTCGGAGGCGAGCTGCTCCGCGAGTTGCTGCCGCTCGCTCGCGGCCTGCTTCCGCGCGCCCTCGAACTTGTCGATCAGAGCCTTGCGTTCCTCGGCCGCGGCGCGCGTGGCCGTGCGCAGCCGTTCCAGGAGCGCGACCTCCTCGCCCGCCGTCGCGAGCTGCTCCTGCAAGCGCGCGTCCTCGTCGCGCGCGATCGCAATCTCGCCGTCCAGCGCCGCGATGCGCGCCCGCTCGCGGTTCGCTTCCAGCAGTGCCAGAGCGGTCTTCATCTTGATCTGGCCCATCAGCGCGTCCCGCCGGGCACCATAGGCGTCGCGCCGTTCCCATTCTCCTTCCGCGCGAACCACGAGATCGTCGGCGGCGCCCAGCAGGTCGAAGGCCCGGCGATCCGGCTCCGACAGCGTGGGGTCGTCACGCAGCCTCTCCGCTGTGACCAGCTCGGGGGGGCGCGCCCGCGCCGCGCAGCTGGCCAGAGATGCGTCGAGGATCAACATGATCAGGAGGGGGGCGCGCGGCGCGGACATCGATGCGAATTTTACCTCGATCGCGCGCGACGCCAGGTCCACCGCGCGCCGCGGCGGCGGATTGCCAGCAGCGCGATGACCGCGATTGCACCAAGGCCCGGTCCGGACTGACCGGGCCCGACGGCGCAGCCGCCGGAGGAACCGTGGCCGCCGCCCGCGCCGGTCGCGCCGCCCGTGCCGGACGCGCCGCCCGTGCCCGTGGCGCCGCCCGTGCCGGAAGCGCCGCCTCCGCCACCCGTTCCGGCGGCTCCGGTGCAGACCGCCTCGTCCCAGATCTTGCCGGGCGATCCGAGGCCGTTGCCGGCCAGCGCCTCGCAGCTGGCCTGGCACTGCGCGTTCGTGCGCAGGCAGGCCATGATCGATCCGATCTGATCGAAGCGAACGACCGGCTGGAAGGTCGCGCCCTCGTCGGTGGACGCGCCCAGCGCGTAGCCATCGCCGAAGTTGTCCGTCGCCGCGTACAGCGTGCCGTCGCGCTGGGCGATCGCCAGGACGCCCGGCACGGCGTCGTTCTCCTGAAAGGTCGCGCCGCCGTCGTTCGAGACCAACAGGGCCGACTTCTGGGCGGGGCTGACCATCGACACCGCGCTCAGCACCAGCGCGCCGTCGGGCATGCGCGCGAACGACGTGAAGTAATGCGGGATGGAGAGCGGCTTCGTGGCGGTGGCGCCCCCGTCGTGCGTCACGGCGATCGCCTCGCCGCCCGCCACCGACGACCAGCGCAGCAGGACCGTGCCGGCGTCGGCGGGATCGATGGCGATGATGCGCGGGATGCCGGGGCCCAGCACGGCGCCGGCGCCCGCGCCGAGATCGCT
>DATFXS010000859.1:0-4916 GCA_035315605.1 Polyangia bacterium | reverse complement strand
GAACGGGCGGCGGCGCGGGCGCGAGCGGGCCGGGCGGCGGCGGGGGCGCGGGAACGGGCGGCAGCGCCGGGCGCGGCGGCTCGGGCGGCGGCGGCACCGGCGGCGGCGCGGGTCGGGGCGGCACGTCGGGCGGCGGCGGTCAGGGCGGCTCGACGGCGAGCCTGCCCGCGGGCTGGCTGTTCACGAGCGGCAACAAGGTGCACGTCTCCGACGGAAACGGCGGCGGCCCGGTCTGGGTCGGGCGCGGCGTCAACATCGACGACATCTTCTTCTGCGGATACAACAACACGCTCTGGATGAGCGCGCCCGAGCAGAACGTGAGCACGATGGTGTCGGGTCTCATCAGCGGCTGGAAGCCGACATTCGTTCGCGTGTCGCTGTCGATGGACAGCTTCGCGGCGGTCAGCTGGTTATCCAATGCCACCCAGTACAAGACGCCGATGACGACCGTCATCAACAACATCGGCAGCCACCCGAACGTCTACGTCCTGGTCACGCTGCGCAGCGACGCCTCGATGATCCTCCAGGACACGATCCACGGCGATGCCGAGGCGACCGGCGTCCCCTCCGACAGCACCACGACGCCCGACAAGAACGCCTTCCCGACGGGCACCGACGCCGTCTACGTCGCGCTGGTCGATTCGTTCGCGAGCTCCAGCTTCGTGCTGTTCGGGCTGACCAACGAACCGGGCGGCAACCAGCGCTCGAACGCCACGCTGGCCGCGGCGATGACCCACGCGGTCGGCGTGATTCGCGCCGAGGAGGACCGCCTCGGCGTCCCGCACCACATCGTCTCCGTGCAGGGGAACAGCTGGACCAGCGACATCAGCTTCTACGCGACCACGCCGATCGCGCGCGACAACGTCGTCTACGAGGTGCACGGCTACCCGCCCGGATCGAGCATGTACACCTACTCGAACATCCCGGTGATCATCGGCGAGTACGGCAGCCTCGACGCCGCCGGCGCGACCGCGTTCTTCGCGGACGTCGAATCCAAGCAGATCCCGACGCTGGCGTGGGACTTCGATCCCTACAGCGACTGCGCGCCCGACCTGCTCAACGTCAACCAGAGCGCGACCAACCTGATGCCGTCCGCGTGGGGCATGATCGTGCAGCCGTATCTGATGGCGCACGCGCAGTAGCCGGGTCGGTCAGCGCAGCGGCCAGAGGAACGCAGCGCCGCGGACACCGCTGGCGTCGCCGTGAGCGGCGCGCACCAGCCTGGTGCGCAGATCCTTCGGCACCGTCCAGCGTTCCCACAGCGCGGGCACGTTGCGAAAGATTCGTTCGTTGTTCGAGACGCCGCCGCCCAGGACGATCGCGCGCGGGTCGAGCATGTTGACCACCATCGCCAGCGCGCGCGCCAGCGCGTCCTCGTAGGCCGCGAACGCCTGCCCGGCGGCCGCGTCGCCCGCCGCCGCGCGCCGGCCGATCTCGTTGCCGTCGACGTCGCCGCCTCCCAGCGCCGCGTGCCACGCGGCGAGCGCCCGCCCCGATGTGAACGATTCGATGCAGTCCGCGTGGCCGCAGACGCAGGTGTAGGGGGCGTGCTCGCCCTCGCGCAGGAACGGGAGCGTCGTGTGGCTCCACTCGGTGGCGGCGCCGTTCTCACCCGTCAGGACGCGGCCGTCGACGACGATGCCGCCGCCGACGCCGGTTCCCAGCGTCGCGCCGAACACGACGTCGGGCCGGGAACGGTCGAGGTCCGCCGGCGGCGCGGCGGCGCCGTCCACCGCTTCGGACAGGACGAAACACTTGCCGTCGTTGGCGAGGCGGATCGGCCGCCCCAGCGCCGCGGCGAGATCGCGGTCCAGAGCCCGACCGTTCAGCGACTGGAGGTTGGCGTTCAAGATCACCCCGCGGCTCGGGTGCAGCACCCCCGGCGTCCCGACCCCAACCGTGCCGGCACCGCCCGCGTCGGCCTCGACCCGCGCGACCACGCTGCCGATCGCGCGCAGCACGTCCTCGTACGCCGTCGGCGTTCGTTCCCGGTGCCGCGCGACCTCCCGGCCGTCGTCGGCCAGCGCCAGCCCCTCGATCTTCGTGCCGCCGACGTCGATGCCGATTCGCACGCCGCAACCATCGCATTATCCCGGGAACCCTCAAAGGGTATGAAGCGCGACCTCCCGGCATCGCAGCTCCGCTGCGATGTACCGCTCGGTACCCGGACCCTCCCGCGATGGTACGCGGCGAGCAAAGCTCGCCGGCTCCCCACGTGTGTCATTTCGGGGATTTGTGACCCTGGCGGGAGTTGATTTCTCGCTATAATGCGTCCCCTGATGTCGCGGCTCCCTAGCTTGCTTTTTGCGACCGCTATTCTTGGGTGGGCCGTCGCATCGCATGCCGCGGGGGAGCGCGCGATCGTCCTGACCTTCACGCCGACCGAGCGCGCCCAGATCGCGATCTGGATCGAGTCGGCGGACGGGACGTTCCTCAGCACCGTCGGCCTGACCCAGGCGGTCAGCGTGCGCGGCATCGGCAACCGGCCGGGCGCCGCGCAGATGAACAGCGGCTACCACTGGCCGTACGGCCGCCGCGAGGGCGTGCTGCCGATCTGGGCGCACCGTCGGATGACGGCGCCCGGCGCCAGGGCGTTTCCGCGCATCATCTTCCAGAAGCGGGTCGAGGGCTGGGCGTCGCGCGCATGCGAGGACTCCACGCGCGACACTTATTTCTGTCTGTCGTTCACGGCGGAGAGCACGCGCCGCGACGGCCTGGACGCGGTCAGCTGCGCCAGCGCGTTCAACAGCGACAAGGGCCGCATCCTGACCGCCTCCGACGTGGGCGGCGGGTATTCCGAACCGTACACGAAGGGGGGCCCGCCGGTCTGGCAGGGCGGCGAGCGCGCGCTGTCGCTGACGTCGCTGTACCCGCCGCGGCGCGATTTCACCTCCTGCGCCGACGCATCGAACGTGGACGTCTGCATGGGCGGCTCGAGCAGCTGCCAGGACCACCCCGACTCGGCGACGTACGCCGATGCCGCGCGCGCCGCGATGCCCGAGATCGACGCGGTCACGATGGCGACGCCGGTCGCCGACATGGCACAGCAGGTGATGTTCTCGGTGCCGGCGACGTGGCCCGACGGCAGCTACATCGCCTACGTCGAGGTCAACACCGAGGGCGATTACAACACCACCTACAACATGGGCTCCTACCCCACGCCGCAGCAGCCGGCGTCCGACTGGGACTCGTGGGCGACGAGCTACGGCTACCCGTTCCGCGGTCAGCCGTCGGTCGTGTTCGCGGTTCCGTTCACGCTCGGGCCCGCGGCGACGTTCTCGTCGCTGACGCCGGTCGGCTTCGGCTCGGTCGACGGGACCGACTCCGACCCGGGCGCGATGCACATGATGGACGGCACGATCAGCGACGATCCGCAGGGCGCGCCCGGCAGCGGCGCGGATCGGCTGCGGATGGGCGCGACGCAGACCTCCCGACTGGAGCTGGAGGTTCGCCCCTGCCTGACCGACGCGGCGCCCGGCACGCCGACCGATGTGACGGTCGCGCCGGTCATGGACACGGCGCACTCCCACCAGTGGGCGCACTTGCACTTCGTCGTTCCCGACAACCAGGCCGGGATCGCGCGCTACGAAGTGCGGACCAGCACCGACCCGAATCCGATCGTCGCCGGCGACGAGACCTCCTTCATCCGGGGTCTCCCCGCCCAGGCCGCGTCGACGAAGACCGAGGCGCTGGTGATTCCGACCGACGGCGCGCCGGGCTCGTCCGTCGACGTCGACTTCGGAGGGCTCAGCCCGCTCACACACTACTATGTCGGCGTTCGCGCCGTCGACAGCTGCAACCGCCCGGGCCCGCACGCCGTCGTCGAGCTGACCACGACGAAGGTCCATTTCACGCAGCTGCCCCCGATTTCGCTGTCGAAGGCCCAGTGCTTCATCGCGACGGCGGCCTGGGGCTCCGCGCTGGAGCCGACGGTGATGGCGATGCGGCGCGCGCGCGATCAGCTGCTCGCCGAGGTGCCGCTGTTCTCGGTCGCCGCCGATCTGTACGGCCGCTCGGGGCCGGTCGCCGCCGGCGTCCTGCGGCGGAGCGACACGGCCCGCGTCCTCGCCCGGCAGCTGCTCGGGCCCCTCGGGACCACCGCGGAAGCGCTGACGCCCGCCCCCTAGGGCCCCACCGCGCCCGTTTGGGCGCTATGCTTGGGCTCCTATGCGGCGGGTCCCGAGCTTAGTTGGTGTATTGGCGTTCGCGGCCGTGCTGGCGTCGGGGGGCGCGTCGCGCGCCGATGAGCGGGCGGTCGTGCTGACCTTCACCCCGACGGACCGGTCGCAGATCGCGATCTGGATCGAGTCGGCGGACGGCACGTTCCTGAGCACCGTCGGCCTGACCCAGGCGGTCGGCGTGCGCGGAATCGGCAACCGCCCGGGCGCCGCGCAGATGAACAGCGGCTACCACTGGCCCTACGGCCGCCGCGAGGGCGTGTTGCCCGTCTGGGCGAGCCGCCGGGCTGCCGCGCCGGGTGCGGGACAGTTTCCGCGCGTGGTCTTTCAGGATCGCCCCGAGGGGTACGCCTCCCGCAATTGTGCGGACTCGACGAACGATTCGTACTTCTGCCTGTCTTTCATGGCGGAGACCACGCGCCGGGATCAGCTGGACGTCGTCACCTGCGCCAGCCCGACGGCATTCCAGAGCGACAAGGGTCGGTTCTTGAAGCCCGCGGACATCGCCGCCGGCTACAGCGAGCCGCTGGCGGTGGGCGGCCCCGGCGCCTGGCAGCTCGGCGATCGCCCGCTGTCGCTGACGTCGCTGTATCCGCCGCGGCACGATTTCACCAGCTGCGCCAATGCGTCGACGGTGAGCCCGTGCGTGGGCGGCACCGGCAGCGACGGCTGCTACGATCACGCCGACACGGCGATGTACGCCGATGCGGCGCGCATGGCGATGCCCGACATCGATGC
>DATFXS010000858.1:0-3497 GCA_035315605.1 Polyangia bacterium | reverse complement strand
CGCCGGTCGTGATGACGTTGCTCCGATGCCGTGCCGGCGATCGCCGCTGCGCGCGGCCGCGGTCGCGCACGCCGCTGGATGCGTCCGGGTTGGGCGACCAGGTCGCGCTCGACACCCGATTCGCCGCCGGCGTTATGCGGGCGGTTGGAGAAGCGACGGGGCGCAAGCTCCGGCCGCGGGCGGCCGCGACGCCGCGGCTCTACACGATCCAGTTGCTGGCGACGCGCTCCCAGCAGCGCGCCCGCGACTTCGCGCGCGCCATCGACCGCCAATACGTGCACGAAGGAGAGTACGTCTTCGACGCGAACTGCGGTCCCTGCAGCGCGCCGCCCGAGTCCCGCTTCGAGGATGGCCAGGTCGCGGGTGTCGCGATCCACCGCGTGATCGTCGGCAACTACGAATCGCCGCGCTTGGCCCGCGCGGACCTGGCCGCGCTCGCCCGGCTCGGCTTCGACGACGCCTTCGTGCGTCCCCTCTTGTAAACTCGAGGTCATGCGCGTGCCGACCACCGACCTCTACGAGGTGCTGGGTGTGTCGCCGGCCGCGACGACCGCGGAGCTGCGCCGCGCCTACCGGCGCCTCGCGCTCGAGCATCATCCCGATCGCGCCGGCCCGCAGAGCGCGCCCCGCTTCGCGCAGATCGCGGAGGCGTACCGCATGCTGTCGGACCCCACCGCCCGCACCGCGTACGACGCCCATCGATTCGAACGCGACGACACCCGCGACGACGGGCGCGGCTGGAGCGTCGGCCGGAACGGCTGGTCGGCGTCGTGGCGGCGGGCGATCGTCGACCGGCTGTCGCGCCTCTCCGGCCCGCTCGACACGCTGATCGCCGCCGGCGTCGCCGCCCTGGATCGCGACGGAACCCTGGAGCTGCGTCTGACGGCCGCCGAGGCCGCGTCGGGCGGCACCGCCGTCGTCGCGATGGCGCTCGACGTCCCCTGCCCGACCTGCGGCGGCATCGCGCGCCGGGGCGGCGTCTGGTGCCGTCGCTGCGAGTACGCGGGCACGATCACGACGACGGTCTCCGTCCAGATCCGCATCCCGCCCGAGGCGCGCGCCGGCGCGGTGACGATCGGCCTCTCCGACGCCGGCGGCAAGCCGCCCCCCGTCCGGCTGACGATCGCCGCGTGAGTCAGCGCAGCTCGTACGCCGTCTTGCCCTTGACCAGCTCGAACGTCAGCGTCTTGCCGGCGACCTCGACGACGTAGTCGCCGTAGAAACCCATGAATTCGATCGTGCCGTTGGCGGCGACCGGGATTGTCTCGTCCGTCCACCACTGGACCATCAGCTTCTCGTAGCGGCCCCCCGCCTCGGTCAGGTTCCAGTCCTTGTCCATCAGCACCGCCTCGGGCGCGGTGTCCCAGATGGCGCCCGCCCAGAACCCGAACATGACGAACCCGATCGTCCCGGGTGTGCCGAACACCAGCCGCATCGTCTCGTCGAGAATCCGCGCCGCCTCCTCCCGCGAGGCGCCCTTCTTGACGCCGAACTCGGTCAGCTCGACGGGCAGGCCGGTGGCCGTCAGGTTGGTCAGCACCTTCCGGATGCGCGCCGCGCTGTGCGGCGTCGGGATGCCGACGCCGGCGTCGGCGTAGTACTGGACGCCGATCCCGCTCACCTCGCCGCCCGCCGCGCGGATCGCCTCGACGTGTCCGCGGTACCAGCCGGCCGACGGATCCAGCGGCGCTGCCGGGCCCCGGCGCGGATCGCGCGACTGTTGAAGCACGTCGTACTCGTTCAGGAACAGCCGGAGCGGAACGCCCGCGTCGCGCGCCGTGTGGGCGACCCGGTTGAAGACGTCGGCGATGCCGGCCGCGCCCAGCGCCTCGAGATAGCCGGAACGGTGGACGCTTTCGTTCACCACGTCGAGCTCCTGGTAACCGCCCGCGCGATCGCGCACGTAGTAGTCGATGCGCCGATCGATCGCGCGCAGGAGATCCGCCTTGGCGGCCGGGTCACCCTTCTTCGCCGCTTCCAGCAGATCGCTGACCCAGACCGGCTGCTGCTCCGTGTCCCACAGCATCGTGTGCATCCGCGCGTACATCCGGTGGCGCGCCGCCCAGCGCAGGATCAGGTCGACGTAATCCATCGTGACGAACGTGCGCGCGCCCTCGTTGTACAGCCACTTGCCGGCGTTCGACGGCACCACCGTGTTGAAGTGCTCGAGCACGAAGTGCTGGAACCGGCCCGCGTCCGACTGCGGGGGCGCGCCCTCGATCAAGAAGTTGTTGAACGTCCCCGGGATGTTGATCCCGAAATGAAAAGCGTGGCGTTTCAAGCGGACGCGAACCGGCGTCCCGGGCGGAACCCAGCCGATCCGGACCCGCGCCAATCCGCGCCGCCCGTTCTGGATGTACGCGTCCGCCGCCGCCAGCGCGATCGCGTCCGCCGGGTCGGCCGGCCTTGCGTTGGCGCGCGCGGGCGTGGGGGCGGTGGCCGCCGGCGGCACGGGCGCGGGTAGCGGCCCGGGGACGCTGCGCACCCAGGCCAAGATCCCCAGCACCGCGACGGACGGAAGCGACCCTCCTGACGGAAACGGCATCGGCGCCGCGATAATACGCCGAGACTATCGCGCCACGACGTTTGGTGGCGGTCGCTGCCGGGCGTGCGACAATGGCGGCTGATGAAGGGTTCGTTTCGCTGGACCACACCCGAAGCGGCGGCTCGGGACGAGTTGCACTACTGGCGCTCGCGCCCCATCGAGGAACGCGTTTCTGCGGTCGAGACGCTCAGGGAGATGACATGGGGCATCTACGGTGAAAATTCCCCGCGAATGGAAAGAACTTTTCGACTCGTTGTGCTCGAACCGCGTTCGATTTCTCGTCGTCGGAGCGCACGCGCTTGCCGTTCACGGTCGTCCCCGCGCCACCGGCGACCTTGACATCCTCGTCGAGCCGACCGCGACGAACGCCCGCCGCGTGAGTGCTGCCCTGGCCGATTACGACGGCCCAAAGACCTGCTGGACATCGAACTGATCAACGAAGGTGTTCGCCGTCGCAAACGGTAGCCAGCCGCCGCCGGCCATACTACGCTCGCGGATCCGATGCGATTCCTGGGGCTGGATTCGAGCACGCAGAGCCTGACCGCGCTGATCGTCGACACCGAGACCGGCGAGGTGATCGACCGGAGCGTGCAGTTCGGCGCGCGGCTGCCGGAGTACGCGTCGCCGAACGGCTTCCTCGTGAACGCCGACCCGCGCATCAAGCACAGCGATCCGTTGATGTGGGTCGCGGCGCTGGACCTGCTGCTCGGCGAGCTGCGCGAGGCCGGCGTCGATCTCGGCGCCGTCCGCGGCGTCAGCGGGGCGGGCCAGCAGCACGGGTCGGTCTACCTGGCGCGTTCGATCGACGAGGCCGGGCAATGGGAGGCGAGCACCGCGCTCGTCGATCAGGTGCGGCCCCTCCTGTCGCGCCAGACCGCGCCGATCTGGATGGACGCCTCGACCGGCGCCGAGTGCGCCGAGATCACCGCGGCGGCCGGCGGCGCGGACAAGA
>DATFXS010000857.1:0-13168 GCA_035315605.1 Polyangia bacterium | reverse complement strand
GACGGCAACGCTTGCACGCAGGGCGACGTCTGCACGGCGGGCAGCTGCCAGGGAGCGACGACGTTCGCGTGCGTCGCGCCCAACACCTGTCAGGACACCGGGACGTGCGATCCCGCCACGCCGTCATCCGGGCCGCCTTCGACGCAGGATCTGATCGGCTGGTGGAAGCTGGACGGCGATGGGCGCGACGCCAGCGGCGGCGGGCATGACCTGACGATCGAAGGCAACGTCACGCCCGTGCCAGGACGGGTGGGGCTGGGGATGCAGTTCGATGGGACGTCCTGCATGACCACCCCGATCTGGCCCGAAGCGCGGATGCAGGGCGCGAGCGGCGTGACGATGATGGCGTGGGTCAACCCGTCAGCGTCGATCGTCTGTCCGGGCGGCCAGACCGCCGAGGCGGTGATGGGAAGAAGCTTCGACTACTCGCTGGGGTCATGGTGTTACCCCACGCCGGGGATCGCCGCTACGGGCACCGTGCGGACGGCCGGCGCTCAGATGTGGGGTTACCCGGGCGGGTTGGGTCTCCTGACCCCGAACCAGTGGACGCACGTGGCCGTCACCTGGGACCACAACCAGATAACCATCTACGTCAACGGCAACGCCAACGGTCTCAGCAAGATCTCGTACGGGGATCCCGGCGCGTTCGGCGACGTCGACTCGACGTTCGCGATCGGCTGCCTGATCTCGTACTACTTCACTTTCGACCAGCGGATCTGGAACTTCAAGGGTGCGATCGACGAGGCGATGCTCTACCGCCGCGTGCTCTCGCCCGCCGAGATCTTGGCGTACTACACGACCTCCGACCCTTGCACGCACCCGGTCCACCCCGACGGCAGCTCCTGCACCGACTTCAGCATGTGCACGAGGACCGACACCTGCCAAGCGGGCGCCTGCGTGGGCGCGGACCCGGTCGTCTGCACGGCCGATCAGTGCCACACGCCCGGCACCTGCGTCAGCTACCTCGGAACATGCACCGACCCGACGCCGGTGGCCGACGGGACCACCTGCAACGACGGCAATGCCTGTACGCGCAGCGACGTCTGCACGGCGGGCGCGTGCGTCGGTGCGAACCCGACCGTCTGCCTCGCGCAGGACGGCTGCCACACCGCGACCTGCGATCCGGGAAGCGGCCAGTGCGCGTCGACGACGAACAACGGCGGCACGTGCGATCTCGGCGCCTTCGACTACGACAAGGCGGGCCGGCTGATCCGTGACCGCGGCGCCGAGTTGCACTACGACGCCTACGACCAACTCCGCGAGGTGCTGCCGATCGCGAGCCCACCGGCGTTCACGAATCTTCCCGTCGACGACTTGTGGACGCCGGGCGACGGCGAGACGCAGGCACTCGTCGGTCATTCGAACTCGAAGGGTCACGTTCCGGTCGATGTGAGCCTCGCGGCCGGCGGCTACCGCGCTCTGCTCGTCGAGGGCAACGGGGCCCCGATCGATCTCACCGCGGCCATCGGAATGGGAACCAGCGTCTACGCGAACTCGATGAACGACGCGGACGCGGTGATCGGCACCTGGGCACCGTCGGGAATCAATCGAGCCTACCGATACGACGCGACCGGGTTCCACGACCTCGGAAACCCCGGCGACTTTACGTTCGCGTACGACATCAACAACCAAAACCAGGCGAGCGGCGCTTTCACCGTGGGCGGAAACTCTCACGGCTATCGGCATTCGGACGCGACCGGTTTTCAGGAGATCGGGACGCTGGGCGGCGCGCAGAGCTGGGGCTGGCGGATCGATGACCTCGGGATCGTCTCGGGCAGCGCACAGACGCCCGACTCTCCGTCGACCGGGTTCGCGCGTTTCGGTCACGCCGTGCTCTGGCACGACCTCGTCGACCTCCAGGACCTCAACGCCTACGTCGATCCGATGTCGGGTACGACGCTGGTGGTCGCGAACGAGAAGCAGGGCGACTACGTGGTCGGCGTCGCGTCCACCACTGGAATCCCGGAGCGCGCCTACCGGCTGAAGCTCTCCAACGGCGCCCTCGACGACGATATCGGCTGGGCTGGCTCGTCGTTCGCGTACTCGGTCAACTCCGCGGGCGACGCCGTCGGGTCCGGTTATGTCGACGCCGCGGAGACGATCCAGGCCGCCTGGATCCTGAGCGACCGAACCGGCTTCGCGAAGCTGAACGATCTCATCGATCCAACGAGCGGATGGGATCTGCGTCTCGCGGCCAGCATCGACGACTTCGGCGACGTCGTCGGCTGGGGCTACCACAACGGCCGCGTCGCCGCGTTCCGCCTCCGCATTCCCGCGCATTCATCGGGCACCGGCGGCCCGACGGTCGCCGAGGTCCACACCTACGGCTACGACGGCCTCCGCACATCGACCACGACCGCGCCGGGCACCACGAACGCGCACACTCAAGTCTGGTTCACGCAGGACTATACCGAGCACGACGGCAAGCGCGAGCACTACATCCGGATCGGCGATCGCCTCATCGCCCGCGTGACGACGCAGCCGAACTCCAATGGTGGCGGGGCGATGGCGGCGCCGGTGACGAAACGAACGGCCCCGCATCGTCTGCCCGAACCGATTCGGTCTGTGCTGCCGTTTGCTCTGATGCTGGCCGCGCTCGCCGGTGTCTTCGTCGGGTACTCCAAGCGCCGGCGCCGATGGGTTCCAGCCCTTGCTGGGACGGCCGCGTTACTGCTCGGCGCGGCGTCATGCGAGATGCTCGGGTTGAACCGCAGAAGCAGCGCCCTCGACTGGAGCGTCGCGACTGATCTGACGCATTTCTTCCATCAGGGAATCGCGCCCGGTCCGACCCTCATCACCGACAGCACGGGCGCCCTCGTCGAGGAGCGGCGCTACGAGCCGTTCGGCCAACCGATACCGAGGGTCGACGTCGTTTCTGAACCGCAGAACATCCTCGGCAGGCTGACGGATCCGAACACCGGCTGGAGTTATCACGGCGCTCGCTGGATGCAGCCGCAGACCGCGCGCTGGACCGCGCCGGATTCGGCAATCAAGGGGCCGGATCCGAAGCACCTGGCGAGCCCCTGGGACCTCAACCCTTACCAGTACGTACGCCAAAACCCGCTTGTCTTCTGGGATCCCGACGGGGCGGACGGCATTAACGGAGCGGAAGGGGGGCCCGCTCCTGGCAGCAGCGAGCCCGTCCCTACGGAACCAGAGGATCGCGAACACGGCGGTGCTGTGATCGCGGGGACACTGATTGCGGTCGTAGCAATTCCAGTCGCGGCTGGGTATTTCACCGTGACCACCCTGATCAGAATCGTCGGGCCGCTTTACGTCTTGGCCGGTAAGTACCAAGGCTGCGTCAACGAGTGCACTCAGATGATGGCCGAGCCAAACGTTCCCTCGCCGGCCGCGAGCGTAGCGACGGCAACGACGAGCGTCGTTCGATACACGACAGAGCAAATTGGCCGCATGGGGGAACAAGCTGCGGCGTCGTACTTGAGCCGTGCGGGATATACGAATCTTCGCGCCATCCAGAATGCCTCGGGCCACGGCATTGACATCATCGCCGAGCTGAATGGCAAGACGTTCTTCTTCGAGGTCAAATCAAGCGCTGGCGCCGTGGTGAAAGGCCTGAGCGACGCTCAAAAGAACATCGGGACATTCGTCAGGACGCGTCTGGGACGTGCCGCGGCGGGCTCACCGCCAACAGCGGGCTGGAGCGGCATCGCGGAAGCAACGCGCAAGGACGCGCAAGCACTTTTGCAAAAGATCAAGGACGGTACTATCACTATCGCGGGCCAAGTTCTCGAGGTTTCGAACGTCGGTTCGTCGGACATGAAGGTGACCTCACGTCCTTGGTAACTCCGCATGAGCGCCGACTACAGGACGGCTGAGCGCTGGATGAAGCGAGAGCGAGACGCGCTGCAGGCGTATCTCGAAAACGAGCGAGCGTCGGACTTTCCAGAATCGAGCCGCGCCGGGCTGACAAACTACGCGGCCGGTCTAGCAAACATAGGCCACGCGACTGTGGGCCTCGAATATCTCGCAGGCTACGAGGGTGCTCTCGGATGCAGCCAGGTACTGCAGGGCGACGAAGCCGGCTTTGCGCTCATTGATCGTGCGTGTCTCTATAACTACTGGGCGGTACGACTGCTGGCGTGCGCGTACGACGCGGACAGTCGTCCCGAAAAGCAGGCCCGCACCGATATGGAAAATGTGGCACCGTGCTGGATGCACGCGTCTGCCCTCGGCGCCCAGGCGATCCGCGACTGGCTCGATCCGCGGATCGAGTTAATCGACAAGGGAGACGAAAGCATCGGCGGAAAAGACATGAATCCGCTCTGTACGTTGATGGCCCATTTCGTGACCAAACGGAACGCCGGCGAGATCAAACGCCATGGCTGGGGTTCGATCGGACCTTACGCGTCGGTCGCCCAGGGGAGCCTCAAGCCGGATGACTACGAACTGCTCGCCGAGTACCACGCCAAGAACGTCGGTACCGGCGGTTATCAGCCATTCTGGCGGCTACCTTATCGACTTTACCCAGGCGAGCTGCTTGCAATCGAGAAGCTGACCGGCGTGCCCATTACGATGCCCCGGCACCCGTTGCTGACATCGCCACTCGCGCGTCGTCGCGAGGTCCCAACGATTCCTGTTCCCGACGACCTCAAAGCGGTCATCAAGAAGGCCAGATCCGAGTTCACCACATAGTCGGCAACGGTCGGGTAACGTCTGGCAGAATCTGCTAGGCGGGCAGCGAGCGGTCCGGCAAAGACCAATCGTCCGGATGGGCGGTGCAGCTGACATTCCGGACGTGTTAAAAGCGGCCTATGTCGAGTGTCAACTGCCTGCGCTTCCTGATTCCGATTGTGCTCGTGTTCGCAGGCGTCGCCGGCTGCGCGCATCGTCCGCCTCCGGTGCAGCCGTGGCAGCGGGAGCATCTTTCGAAGCGGGCGATGCGATTCGATTCGTCGCCGCAGGAGGATCGCTTTCGGCAGCACTGGTTCGGCGCGCGCGAAGGCGCTGACCTCGGCTTCGGCCAGCCCGGTGGAGGCTGTGGCTGCAATTGAAGCGTCGTTCGTTCGCCGCGGTTAGACCGCGGCTCGCCGCCGCATTGCTCGTCTGCGCCGCCGCGCTCGCGCCGGCGGCGGCGCGGGGCGACGACTACGTGACCGTTCGCGGGGCCTACTACCGCGAGGCCTCGACGCGCGTCATCCAGCCGATGGTCGACGTCGGGCGCGATTCGCCGGGCGAAGGCCTGGACGTGGAGGCGCACTTTCTCGCCGACGCGATCACCTCGGCGTCGGCCGCCGCCGGCACGTCGATCGACAACATCTTCACGGAGATTCGCGACGAGGTCGGGGTGCGCGTGCGCAAGCGCCTCGAACGGAGCGAGGTCTCGCTGTCCTACAAGTACAGCGCGGAGTCCGACTACTGGTCGCACTTCATCGGTGGATCGTACGGCCAGCGGTTGTGGGACGACCGGGCAGCGTTCAGGCTGTCGGTCGGGCGGGGCTTCGACAGCATGAGCAACAAGACGACCAGCACGACGTGCGCCCCGAACGTCCAGGCGCCGTTCTGCACGCTGGACACCTGGTACGCCGGTGCCAGCTACTCGCAGGTGCTGTCGCCCGTGATGCTCGCGCAGGTCAGCTACGAGGCGGCCTACCTGGACGGGTTCCAGGGCAACGTCTATCGAACCGTTCCGACCGTCAACAATCAGCCCGAGTTCCTTCCGCCTCACCGGCTGCGAATGGCGCTCACCCCCCGCGCCGCCTACTACGTGCCCGAGACGTCCACCGGCTTCCAACTGAGCTACCGCTTCTACTTCGACTACTACCCCGGCGAGCACCTGACGGTCTCCGATCCATGGCATCTGGTGGGGAACATGATCGAAGGGCGCGTCTACCAGCAGGTGACGCCGACGCTGGAGGTGCGTGCGCTATTCCGTTACTACCGCCAGAGCGGCGCGCGTTTCTACTGCACCCCGCCCAACAAGCCGACGCAGCTCCCGCCCACGGAGTTCTGCGCGCAGGCGACCGACCCGCCTTCGGGCTACCTCGCCGGGACGGCCAAGTACTTCACGGCCGATCCGAAGCTGGGGCCGATGCACACCGAGTACCCGGAGGTGCAGCTGGTCTGGCAGGCGGAGGCGCTTCGCGACGTTCCGCTGCTCGGCTGGTTCGCCGACGGCGCCTTCGAGATCTCGTACGGCTACTACATCCAGAGCACCAGCTTCGGAAACGCGCACGTCCTGCAGACCGGCTACACGCTGACGTACTAGACTAATAGGGATGGCGTCCCAAGATTCGGCGTCGCTGCCGTCGGCAGGGCGGCGCTCGCTTCACCACGTGCGGGCGGCGCAGCTGCGGGCGCGGGCGACGCGGCAGGCGATCATCCAGATGCTGTTCGGGACGGTGTTTCTGATCGGGGCGCTGTCGTATGCGCGCGCGCCGGACCGGCACGCGCAGATGAACCTGGCCTGGATGTCGGGCTTGCTGGTGCTGTCGACGCTGGATGCGGCGCTGGGGCTGCGGACGCTGGTGCGGCTGCGGCTCCGGCGGCGGCTCGGCTGGGTCTGGATGGCGGCGACCGCCACCTGGGCGCTGCTGGCGCTCGTCGTCCTGGCCGCTCTGCTGCGCGGATAGGGTAGGGTAACGGCCCCATGGGGGATCCGGTAGGCCCAAGGGGCGAGATGCGCTCGATCCTGATCACCGGCAGCTCGTCGGGGATCGGGCGAGCGACCGCCGAGCGGTTCGCGTCAAGGGGCTGGCGCGTGTTCGCCAGCATGCGGAATCCGGAACGCGGGGCGCCGCTGCGCGCGCGCGCGGCCGAGAAGGGCTGGCGGTTGGAGACGCCCGCCCTCGACGTCGCCAGCGATGCTTCCGTGGCCGCGGCGGCGGCCGGGATCCTGCGCGAGGCGGGCGGGTGCCTGGATGTCCTCGTCAACAACGCCGGCTATTACGCGTTCGGGGCGCTGGAGGAGACCTCGCCAGACGAGCTGCGCGCCCAGCTCGAGACCAACGTCGTCGGCGTCCTGCGCGTCACGCGGGCCTTCCTGCCGGCGATGCGGGCGCGCGGCGCCGGCACCGTGGTCACCCTCGGCTCGGTGTCGGGCCGCGTCGCGGTCCCGATCAGCGGGCCCTACGCCGCCTCGAAGTGGGCCCTCGAAGGGATGATCGAATCGCTGCGCCTGGAGCTGATTCCGTTCGGGGTCCGGGTCGCGCTGATCGAACCCGGCCCCTACCACACCGCGCTGCACGACAACCAGCGCCTATCGGCCGCGGCGGGCCGGGCCGACAGCCCCTACGCCGACCTGCTGGCCGCCTATCACCGCCAAGCTGACAAGCTGCCGCGCCAGGATGACCTGGACCCGCTGATCGACGTGATCGAGCGCGCAGCCACCAGCGAAAACCCCCGCCTGCGCTGGCCGGTCGGCCCGACCTCGCTGACCGGCGGCCGGCTGCGCGCCTTCGTCCCGGATCGGGTCTACGAATGGCTCATGCGGCTGGCGTTCCCGATTCGCCCGATACGATCGAAGCCGTGAATGCTCGATTCGGCGCGCTATAATCGGTTGTCGTGTCGGACAAGCTCACCCGCCGAGAAGTCGATTTCGTACTGAAGCGGGCGGCTGAGATCGACACGCAGAGCCCGGCGCGGAACGAGCGCGCGACCGACGAGATGCTGAGCGTCGGCGAGCTGGTCCGTCTCGGCGAGGAGGCGGGCCTCCGGGGCGACAGCGTGCAGCAGGCGCTGATCGAGCTCCGGCGCGGCGCCGTGACCGAGCCCGAAGAGGGGGGCGCGTTGACCCGCACCCTGGGCGCCAGCCGCGTCGTCGTCAGCCGCGTCGTCACGGCGCCGATCGACGTGGTTCGCCGCGCTGTCGACCGTTTCCTGCGCGACCAGCTGATGACCATCCGCCGTCACCACGGCGACCGCATCGAGTGGGAGCGGGCGCAGGGGATCTGGCCGGGGCTGGTTCGCTCGCTCGATTTTTCGAAGCGATATGCGTTCTCGCTGGTCAGCCGCGTCGAGACCATCCTGTCGTCGGAGGGCCGCGACGGGGCGGACACCTCGGTCACCTTCAACATCGACCTCAGCGAGATGCGCCGCGAGCGCATGGCGCAGATGGGCCTGCGCGCCGTGGCGGCGTTCGCTCTGCTCGGCCTGGGCGGCGCCGCGATGGTCCCCGGCTTCGGCGTCTACGACATCGTCGCGCTCGCGGGCGGCAGCGTCGCGGCGGGCGGCATCTTCGCGCTCGAACGGCGGCGCTATCTCGAGAGCCGCAGCCGGGTCGCGCTGGCCCCGGAACGCTTCCTCGATTTGCTCTCAGTCCGCCACGGCCGCAAGAACGCGGGCGGCGACGGCAGCGACAGCTAGAACGACGGCGTCGCCAGCCCGTCCTCGTCGACGGGGTTGTGGTGACGGCCGCCGCCTGGCGGGCGATGTCCGCCGGCGGGGGGCCGATGATGCGGATCGACGGGCGCCGGCGTCTTCTCCAGCGATATGTGGAAGGTCCGGTCCATGCTGACGTCGGCCGTCAGCGGGCGCTCCTTGTAGCCGGGCAGGCGCAGCACGTAGGCGAGCGCGTCCGGGCCGGACTTGGCGGCGTCCTTGCCCAGCTGGATCTCGACGGGGACGACACCCAGGTCCTTGTCGTCCTTCTTCCGGAAGACGTGCGCGCCCGCGGGCTCTGCTTCGAAGCGGATGGTGACCGTCTTCTTGACCGGCACCGGGGGCGCCGGCGGCGGCGTCGGAGGGGTGACGGCGGGCGTGGTCGTCGTCGCGACCGGCGTCGGCGGGGCGGGGGGCGGCGCCTTGTCCTTGAACAGGACGAAGCCGCCCACGATCAGCGCCGCGGCGCCGCCCAGGCCGACGAACAGCTTCGTCCGCTTCGGCTTGATCTGGTCGAAGCCCTCGTCGATCTCCGACGACGCGGACGACAGCGTGGTCGACGCCCGCGCCGAGATCGTCTGCGCCATCGTGCTGGACGGGCTCGTCGGCAGGCGCTTCATGCCGGTCGGCGCCGGGGCGGTCACCTTGACCTCGCCGACGATCGCCTTGCGGAAATCGTCCATGCTCTGGAACCGCGCGGCCGGGTCCTTGGCCAGCGCCTTCATGATCGCCGCGGCCATGTGCGGCGGCGCGTTCGGCGCGAACTCGGTGATCTGCGGCGGCTCCTCGAGCATGTGCTTCGCGAACAGCTCGCCCACGCCCTCGGCGTTGAACGGCGGGCGGCCCGACAGCATCTCGAACAGGATCACGCCCAGCGAATAGATGTCGGTCCGGTGATCGAGCACGCCGGCGCCCTTGCACTGCTCGGGCGACATGTAAAGCGGGGTTCCCATCAGCGAACCCGTGCGCGTCTTCACCGAGCTGGAACCGTCGGGCGACTGCAGGATCTTGGCGACGCCGAAGTCGAGGATCTTCACCTGCAGCGCGCCGTCCGCCTTGATCACCAGCTGGACGTTGTGGGGCTTGAGATCGCGGTGGACGATCCCCTTGGCGTGCGCGGCGCCCAGCGCCCTGCACATCTGCACACCGATCGCCTCGACCTGGTCGGGCGACATCGGGCCGCGCGAGATCGCATCGGTCAGCGATTCGCCCGACAGGAACTCCATGATGAAGTACGGCTGCCCGTCCGCGGTCTGGCCGAAGTCCAGGATCTCGACGATGTTCTCGTGCGCGACCATGTGGATCGCTCGCGCCTCGTTGAAGAAGCGCGCCACGATGTCCGGATCGCGCGCCAGCACGGCGTGCAGCAGCTTGATCGCGACCTTGCGCCCGAACACCGGGTGCTGGGCGAGGTAGACGACGCCCATCCCCCCTTCGCCCAGCAGGCTCGTGACCCGGTAGTTCCCGATCGTGTGGTTGATCAGGCTGGCATTAGTGGTCGACACGAGCTGATTCCCCCCAACCTAGACGCGGCGGCGCCCGAAATCTAAAAAATCTGAGAGTCGCGACGACATTTTACGCGCGGTTCCCCGGCCAAACCCCGAATGATTCCGCGCTGTGAGAACGCACGTCAGAAGTCGAATTCCGCAATGATCCCTCCCGAGGATGCCGTCGCCGTGGGGAAGAGCCTAAGTCCGTGATTTGATGCACTCTGCGTGCCCTCCGGTGACGCCAGGTAGCCCTTGTATAGCAGGACGCCGCCGGCGATGGCGAACGCTCCCGTGATGCCGACGAAAACCCATTGCAAGAGCTGGTCCCTGTTTCCTTCGTCGGTCAGTGAGTGCGATGTCTGAAGCTGATCTTGCGTCAGGGGCATGGCCGGGCTGTTGTGGATGTCGCACCCTCTGCTCCCCGCGGGCGCGCCCGGGCAGTCGAAGCGACGGTACTGGTCGAGCTCGCTGTTGATGTGGCGGACGCTCAGCCCGAAATAGAGGGCCAAACCCGCAGACGCCGCGGTTCCGATCGCGGCCACCCAGAACCCGGTGCGGGTGAGAGACGGACCTTCGCTGTCGGCCGGCGGCTCCTTTCCGCCCACACCACCCTCGGTCACCTTGCCGCCCTCGGGCCGCGGGATCTCGACTGACACGGGCGACAGCGACAGGCTGAGCGGCAGGCTCTGCCCCGCCGCCAGCGTGAATTCCTGCTTCGTGGTGGTGTAGCCGCTCTTCTCGACGGTCACCTCGTGGCGTCCGGGCGCGACGTCGTTGATGACGACCGCGCTGGTTCCGGTCGTCCCCACCTGCGTTCCGTCCAGGCTGACCGCCGCGCCGGGGAAGTTCGCGCGCACCTGGATCGAACCGCCGCCCTTGCCGGACAGCTTCGCGAGCCAGCCCGACGCCAGCGACCGTAGCGCGCTGGCATCGGCGTGCTTTCGCGGCACGGTCTCGGACGTGAAGCTGTCGACCACGGCGCGGCTGACGTCGAGCAGCTTCAGCGTCAGCTGGTAATCGTTCCCGACCTTCTTCACGTTGCCGAAGATCAGCTTGTCGGCGCCGAGGCTCTTTCCCGCGGCTGACATGCAGGCCGGAGCCGCGTCGGGGCAGGCGAATACCAGCTTCACCTCCACGAGATCTTTGCCCTGCAGCAGCTGGTAGCCCTTCGTGGCGGCCAGCCTCTGCCGCAGCGCATCGGTCATCTCCGCCGCGACGCTGTCAGGCGCGCCCTCGAGGGGCTCGATGCCGAGGACGGCGGTCGGAACGTCACCGCCTCCTTCGGCCGCGCGGGCGCGCGCCTGGGGGAGGGCGGTCAAGCTGAGGGCGAGGACAACGAACGGCAGCCCGGCTAAGCGCATGGGACGCCATTTTTTCCGCATGCTTAGACCATGTCAATGTGTCCGTGCGAACGACTGAAAAATGCTGTCAAAAATGTGGAAAAGCACCCAGCGTGCTAGCGTCGGACGGTGCGCCTCAAGGTCCTGCTCGCGCTTGGCGTGCTGCTGGTGGCGTTCGCCATCAACGCGACGTTCATGATGCTGTCGATCCACCGGGCCCGGCAGGGTGTGGTGGCGAACGAGGCCTATCTGCAGCTGCAGGGATCGGTCGATGCCGCGTGGAAGTCGCTGAATGACTTCGCGCCGGCGCTGGGGCGCGGGACGGCGGCGCGGCTGGACCCGAATTTGCCGCTGGCGCTGCGCATGGGCAGGCAGCACCTCGACGACGCGCTGGGCGTGATCGACCACTACCTCGAGAAGGAGCCGAAGTCGCCCCGGCGTCCGGATTTCGAAAACCGGAGACGGCAGATCGCGACGCTGGGCGCGCAGCTGGACGCCGTCTCGAGCGAGCTCGCCACGGCGGCGGTCGCCGTCGATTCGAAGGCGCGGCCCGAGTTCGAGAGCCACTTCGCGGCGCTGACCCACAGCCTGAACCGCATGCGGCGTCCGCTGCGCGGCGAGAGCGGGCAGATCGCGCAGCGCCTGTCGGACGACGAGGAGACGGCGCTGGCGACGGCGCTGGCGCTGGGCGCGGCCGGGCTGGCGGTCGCGGGCGCGGCCTTCCTTTTCACGCTGCGCACGCTGCGGCCGCTGTCGGTGCTGCGCGGGCACGCGCGCCGGCTGGGCGGCGGCGATTATTCGCAGCGTACGGGCGTGAGATCGAACGACGAGATCGGCGATCTGGCGCGCGAGTTCGACGCGATGGCGGACGCGATCCAGGAGCGCGAGCACCGATTGATCCGATCGGAACGGCTCGCCACCGTCGGGCGGATGGCCGCCCACATCGCTCACGAGGTGCGCAATCCGCTCGCCTCGATCGGACTCAACGCCGAGCTGCTGGGCGACGAGATCGTCGACCGCGGCGAGGAGGCGCGGCGGCTGGTCACGTCGATCATCGGCGAGGTCGACCGGCTGACGGAGATCACCGAGACGTACCTGCGCTTCGCGCGCCTGCCGCGGCCCAAGCTGGAACGCGAGAGCATCGGCGCGATCGTCACCTCGGTCGTCGAGATGTCGCGGGGCGAGCTGGCCCAGGCGGGCGTCGAGCTCGGCGTCGACATCGCGCCCGGGCTGCCGGACATCGGCGCCGACGAGGCGCAGCTGCGGCAGGCGCTGATCAATTTGATTCGCAACGCGCGCGAGGCGCTGTCGGGCAGCACGGTGCGCAAGCTGGAGATCTCGGTGCGCGAGGTGGCGGGCCGGATCGCAATCGCCGTCCACGACACGGGACCGGGCATCGCGGCGGCGAACCTGGCGAAGATCTTCGACCCGTTCTTCTCGACGAAGGACCGCGGCACGGGGCTGGGGCTGGCGCTGGTGCAGCAGATCGTCGTCGATCACGGCGGGCAGATCGAAGTCGCGAGCGCGCCGGGCGCGGGGACGACCTTCACGATCACGCTGCCCGTCGGGGATTCCGACCGTTCGAAATCAGTGACCGCCGGCGGCGGTGCCGGCGGCGCGGTGGGCGGCGGCGCGGCTTCGATCCCCGAGCGTGTCGTAAAGGCTGGCGAGCTCGAGGTGCAGCTGGGCGGGGGAGGCCGCGCCGAAGATCAGGGCGCGCTCGAGGGCGGCCGCGCCGGCGGCGGTCTTGCCCGTGGCGGTTAGCGCCCGGCCGAGCGCCGCGTGCAGATCCGGGTTCGCCGGATCGATGAAGATCGCGATCGGCGCGAGGTCGGTGACGCGCGTGGGACGGCCGGCCTTGGCGGCGCCCAGGACGGCCTCCTTGGCGATGCGGTCGGTCTGCGGGTCGAGGCGAACCGCTGCCTCGAGCTCGACGAGGCGGTCGGGCGTGCGCTGCTGATTCTTGTACATCTCGGCGAGCAGCGCGTGCGGCTCGAC
>DATFXS010000856.1:0-2977 GCA_035315605.1 Polyangia bacterium | reverse complement strand
CCCGCCGATCAGTGTCTTGGTCAGTTACGCGGCGCGCCGATCGCGATCCAGCGCTTCAGGATCAGGATCTGCCCGTCGGTCAGAAACGGCGCGCCGCTGTACGGCATGCGGAGGCCGATGATGTCGGGACTGCCCTCGACTTTGTGAACCAGGTAGCTGTTGTCGGGGTCGCCGGGGACCACACGGATCGTGCCCGGCTTGCCGCGGCTGGGCATGTTGACGATCTGGTCGTAGGCACTCGCGTGCGTCAGGTTCATGCCCGAGGCCGGGTTGCGGCCGACGTTGGTGTGGCAGTCGGTGCAGGCGCGGCGGCCCGCCAGATCCTTGGTTTCGAAGATCTGAGACTGGATGCTCGAGAACGTCGGTTCGAGATCTGGCGTCGGCCCTCCAATCTTCGAGAGTTTCTCGTCGCAGGCGGTGGCGGCCAGTGAGGCGGCCAGCACCAGGACGAGCATCGAAAGGCGTGACATGTTTGGGTTATCGGCCGGTTGGTGCCTGCGGCCAATGCCTTGGCCACTTGGAGTGCCGCGGCATGCACGCGCGGGCAGGACGATCGCGGAGTGAAGGCGTGAGGCCTGACGCCAGGTGCCTATGGGGCCGTCGCGGCGCCGAACTCGCGCTGGTAGCCGCCGCACTCCTTCTTGAGCGCCGCCATCAACATGAGGAACGGCCGGTAGCTTCGGAGCGCTTCGAAGTGGGGGTCGTCGCGGAAGCCGCTATAGCTCGGGAGGCCGATCTTCGACGCCTTTCGCAGCAGGGCCACGCTGCGCGCCGGTTCGCCAAGCGTCGCGCAGACGGCCACCGCCAGGTGGACCGTGTGATGCGCGTGGACCACGGACTTGCCCGCGAGCGCTTTCTTCACGAGCGCCCGCGCCCGCGCGGCGCGTCCGTCCCAGGCGGCCTGCAGGGCCTCGCAGGCGACAAACATCGGATCGTCGCCGATCCGGGCGCGTGAGTCGCGCAAACGGGTGACCAGTACCTGGCCCCGGCCCCGATACACGTCGATGGCCGGAAAGAACAGGTTCGCGTACAGGTTGTTCCGATCCATCGCGAGTGCGCGCTCGGTGAAGTCCTGCGCGCCGTCGTAGTCGCCTTCGGCGAAATAGGTCTGACCGATGAACGGAACCGCGAAGGAATCGTTTGGGTAGGCCGCGAGCGCCGCCGTCAGCGATCGTCGCGCTTCGTCCTGCAACCCGACATGCTGGAACAGCACGCCTTGCCAGGTCCACGCGGGCAGACAGACGCCCATGCCGCCGCGCCCGATCTCGCCCTCGACCCGATAGTGGGAAAAGCGCACGGCAGCCGTCATTTTTTGAGTCCCGCGGTCCAGTTCACGACGAGCGTGATCGGCGGCGCCGCCGACTGATCCGCGAGCGTGTTGACAAGAAACCGCTGGCCGTCGGGCGAGACGTCGTAGGCGTACTGTTCCGACCCGACAAAGGCCGCCATGCGCGGGCGGGCGCTGAACAGAGCCTGGACGGTTCCCACCTGCACGGCCGCGCCTTCGCCGCTGATAGCGGCAGCCATCACCCGGTCGTCGGGAGACAGGAAATAGATCTCCTTTCCGTCACGCCGCCACCGTGGCCATTGCCCTCCGCCGATCGACACCTGCCACTTGCCGCCACCGCCGGCCGGCGTCACGTACACTTCCTCCCGGCCCGATTCGTTCGACTGGTACAACATGAAGCGGCCGTCAGAAGAGACGCGTCCGTTTCGTTCCCAGGCGTCGGCCGCCAGAACCGGCGTCGGCTTTCGGGCGTCGGCCGGCACGGCGCGCCCAGCACCCTGGAGCGGAAGGGACCAGAGGTCGTTCCCGGTCGGAGAGTTGACGCTTCCCGTGTAATAGAGCAGCTGCAGGCTGTGCGCCGACCAGTCCGACGGGTACAGGTTGCGCGTCTCGGTCAGCAGCAACGCCTCGTCGCCGGCGCCGCTCGACGCCTTCTCGAACAAATCGAGGTTGCCACGGCGCCGCGAATTGAACACGATGCGACTGCCGTCGGGCGACCACACGCCCATCACCTCGTCGGCCGGGTCGAACGTGAACCGCGTGCGCAGACCCCGTGCGACGTCGTAGATCCAGAGATCGCGGCTGTTCCTGCCGGCGTCCAGCATGCTGACCAGGGCGCGCGTGCCGTCCGGCGAGAGCTCGAGGCTCATCTGGTCGGCGGGTTCGCCAATCGTCGAGAGCGGCCGTCCCGAGCGGTCGAACCACGTGAGTTGGGAACGAAGGTCGCCGACGCTTGTGCGGTACGCGATCGCGCCGCTGTCCGAGACGGTGAAGGCGCCGATGGGCGCGATGGGCCCCGCGGTTTCCACCTGCTCGGCAATCGATTCCGCATCGCCGCGCAGAGCGAGCCGCTCGACATCGAACGGCTGCGCCATCAGCGTGCGCTCGCGCACGAACAGCACATGACCCGAGGCGTATTTGGCATTGGACGTGCCCTCGACGAGCAGCTTCGGCTTCTCGCCGTCGAGCGAGCCCACGAAGACGGCCGATGTCGTCGGCCCGCCTCGCGTCAGCGACCTGGCGACGTACAGAAAGTGACGCTGGTCGGGCAGGAATGACGGATAGAAATGGGCAATCTCGTTCCTCGCGCTGTCGAGGGCGGTGACGGGCGACGGCGATCCGCCGGAGGCGGGGACACGGAACAACGGCCCGCGTCTGGGTGCGAACAGAATTACATCATCCCGGTTCCAGGCGCCGACGCTCAGGATGTCGCCGTCGGCCAGGGTCATGGCCGGTCCGCCCAACGCGTCGATCTTCTTCAGCTTGCCGCCGGCCACGAAGGCAACGAATCGTGAGTCCGGAGACCAGAAGGGCGCGACGCCGCCGTCGGTCCCCTCGAGGGGCTGAGCGACAAGCCCATCGAGGCGGCGCACCCACAGCAGCGGCCGGCGTGTGGTTCCGGTCGCGACAAAGACCATACGTTGACCGTCCGGCGACATGGCGAAGAGATGGGCTGTCGTCGATGACGAA
>DATFXS010000855.1:0-12425 GCA_035315605.1 Polyangia bacterium | reverse complement strand
CGCGCCCCCGTCGAACAGCGACAGCATCAGCGTCTTCTGATCGGGGTCGACCGGCCCTCGGAAGGCGCGCTGCCCGAGGGTGTCGATGAGCGACGTGGCGCACGTCCGATCCAGCGTGGTGCAGCTGGGCGCCAGCGTGCCGATGTTGGCGTCGGTCAGCGCCGCCACCACCTGGTCGCCGATGTCCAGGTACGCCTGGACGTGCTGGTCGGCGACGGTCTGGCTCTGGGTCACGCGATCGAAGTCGTAGTCGGTCGCCTCGTCGGGCAGATTGGCGACGGCCGGCGGCATGACGCCGGTCAGCGCCTGGACCGAGTTGCCGACCTCGGTCTTGGTCAGGCGGCGCTGCCACGCCGGCCCGACCGAGTCGGCCGTCGGCGTGTCGATGTCGATCGACCCCGGCGGGCCGCCGCTGGCGTTACCGCCGCTGTTGCTGCCGCCGACACCGGTGGGCTGGCCGCTCCCGTTCTGGTGGGCACCGATCTGGCCGGTGCAGCCACCGAAGAGCAGGGCGGCGATCGCGATTCGGGCTCTGGTGCTGACGCTCGTCATCGAGACACCACAATCCTTTCTCCGTTTTGCGGATCGAAGGCCGCGACGCCGCCGAGGGCGCCGTCGTAGATGAAAACGAGGTCGCCGCCGACGCTCAGGCCGGGCCCCATGCCCAGGTGGGCGACCGTGCGGCTCTGCAGGCTGGCGCCCTCGAAGGCGACCAGCGCGCCGCTCTTGTCGACGGCGAAAACGGCGCCCAGCGCGTCCGAGACGGCGAGCGCCTGCGGCTCCGTGATCGTCGGACCGGTCGTGCGCGCGCCGCCGGCGATGGCGACGATCGTCAGCGTGCTCTGGTAGGCCGACGTCGAGTAGATCGCTCCCTTCGCCGTGCTGACGTCCATCTGCCGGAACAGGTCGCCGTGGGCGCTGTTGGCGATCACCTGGCGATTGCCGGTCTCCGGATCGATCGTGAAGAAGCCGACCGGATCGTTGTTTCCCTGGCCCCAGTCGACCGCGTAGATGAGGTTGGCGACGGGGTCGTAGCTCATCGAACCGAATTGCTGCGCCTGCGGCCCGCTGCCCCGGCCCGGGTAGGTGGGCGGCGTGTAGTTGGCGTCGGTGACGTCGGGGCCGGAGATGATCGTGCGTTCGGTGGGGCCGCCCTTGCCGGTCAGATCGACGGCGAAGACGTTCGGGCCGTCGATGACGAAGGCGCGCTGGCGGGCCTCGTCGATGGCGACGTCCATCGGCTGGGAGAACGGAACGCCGTTGGCCGGGCCGGCGCCGCACGGATTTCCATGCTCCGAGCAGGTCGCCCAGGTCTCGTCGCCGGTGGCGATGTCGATCCGGAGGACCCCGTCCATGTTGGCGTCCGCCAGGTACATCGCGGTCGCCTTCGAGTCGACGCTGCCGCCGAGAAGATTGAACGGCGCGTCCGTGATCAGCTTGCCGCGCTTGATCGCCGAATCCGAGGCGGCGCGCGTGACGGTCGCCGCCACCTGCACCTGCGACTGATCCGTGCGTTCGAGGACCGCGGTGATCGCGTTGTCACCCGAGGAGAGCGGGACCGACGCCTTCCAGGTGAGAAAGCCGTCCGAGCTGGCGGCGGCCCCGCCGTTCACGGTCACCTTCGCGACGTTCTTCCCGTCGGTCGTGCCGCGGGCCGTGACCGTGGCGGCGGTGGTGGCGCCCGAGATCGGAAACACCATCCGCAACATCGCGGGCGGAGCGGGCGCCGCGTCCGTCGTCGGCGCGGGCGCGTCGACGGGGTGGCTCACGTCGGCGATCGAGGCGTCCATCGCGTCGTGCGCGGCGGGCGCGTCGATCGTCATCCCCGCGTCAGCGGGCGGATTCGCGGAGGAATCCGGGGAGGGATCCTCTTTCGAACCGACTTTGCCCTGGCATCCGACGCCGACGACGATCAGCGCGGCTGCGACGACGATTCTGGCGAGGTTGTCTTGATGGCGGGAAGACATGCGTAGCCCCGCAGGCAAGCGTGGCTGTGCCAATCGCTCCTGGTTGCCAGTCGCTCCTAAGAATTAACGGAGACGTTCGACCGCGGCTTCCCACCGTCCGCAGCTCACTCACGCCGCGACGAGCAAATTCACTTTGCACGATGCGCAACGAGATGGGAATAGCGGATTGAGATTTTTTTCGAATCGAAGAGCACGTGCGCTCACCCGAGAGCACATCTCGTCGATCGTCGCACCCGCGTCGCACCCGCGACGGTCGAGCTGCTCGCGCGCGCTACTGCGCGAACAGCGACAGGTTCACCGTGTCGGCCAGCTTCTGATAGCCGGCGGGATTCAGATGAAGCCCGTCGCCGCTGTCGAACGCCGCCTGCACCTTCGGCGGATTCGACGTGTCGCGGACCGCGGCGTCGAAGTCGATGAAGGCATCGAACTTGCCGCTGCGGATGTACGTGTTGACGGTCTGACGAGTGCTCTCGTGCGTCGGGGTGTAGTAGGCGTTACCGCCGAACGGCGTGATGGTCGCGCCGTAGACGCGGAGATTCTGCGCGCGCGCCTGCGCGATCAACGTGTCGTACGCGGACGTGATCGTGGAGGCAGAGACGTCGCCGCCGATGTCGTTGACGCCTTCGAAGATGATCACCCACCGGACGGCGCTCTGCCCGAGGATGTCGCGGCTGTAACGGCTGAGGCCGGACGGGCCGACGCTGTTGGTCGTCACCGCGTTGCCGCCGATGCCCGCGTTCAGGACCGCGACGTTCGTCATGCCGCCTGACTGCAGCCGCCGGGCCAGGTCATCCGGCCAGCGATCGTTGCCGTTCGTGGTCGAGCCTCGGCCGTCGGTGATCGAATCGCCCAGGATCGCGATCGCCTTCGCAGAGGCCATCGTGTCGACGCCCGACAGGATGTACCAGTGATCGGCGGTCAGCGCGGAGGTCATGCTGGCGGCGCTGACGTTGCTGCTCCCTGACTGCAGGTAAGACGTCGTTCGCGAGCCCGGGTGGCCGGTGACGTTGCTGGGCGTGCTGCCGAAGGCGACGGTCACCGACAGATTGCTGAGCGGCGCCAGCGTGAAATTGAGCGTGTCGGACCAGACCGCCTGCCCCTGGGCGATGGTGACGGACGCGCCGCCCGAAAACGTCAGGGCCCGGTCGGTCGAGGTGTCGATCGTGCTGTTGACCGGATTGGCGGTGCAGACGGCGACGTGAGCGGCGTTGATGGTGACGGGGCCGTTGCCGAATTCGTTCGAGAACTTCACCCGCAGCTGGCTGCCGCCGATCGAAACGTGAGCGACCTGGCGCAAGGTGGCGTTCGTCAGCGACGCCGGCGGCAGGTTCGCGGTCTCGGTCAATTGCGGCGATCCTTCCCACGTCCCCACCCAGGTCGGCCCACCGCCCCCGCCCGACACCGTCAGCGAGATCTGATCGATCACCATCATGAATCCCGAGCTGCTGGCGTTC
Source organism: Polyangia bacterium (assembly GCA_035315605.1). Taxonomy (GTDB): domain Bacteria; phylum Myxococcota_A; class Polyangia; order Fen-1088; family Fen-1088; genus JADGRB01. Next base: position 9,004 of record DATFXS010000855.1, on the reverse strand, counting down.
TTGCCGGTCACCGTGAAGCGCAGAGCGTGGTTGCCGGCCGTCAGCGTCTTGGTGCCGAGGCTGCACGGCACCTGCTGGGTGGCGGTGGCGGAATACTGGTCGCAAGGCGACCCCTGGTTCGCTCCATCGATGCTCGCCTGGACGATGCCGCGGTTGGTGTTGGACTTGTAGAGCATCTTCAGGTCGTAGGTGCCGGCGGTGATGTTCGGCAGCGTGAATTCGATCCACGAGCCCGACGGTGGCGTTCCGGAGAGCTGCACGTACTGGCCGTTGCTGGCGCCGGCTTCCGACGTCACCTGGCTGCCGGTCGCCGACGCCGTCCGCGCCAGGCTCTCGGCCTCGAACGTCGCGCCGGTGCCGCCGCCGCCTCCGGACGACGTCAGCGAGATCTGATCGATGACCATCATGAAGCCCTGGCTGCTGGCATTCTTGCCGGTGACCGTGAAGCGGATGGCGTGGTTGCCGGCGGTCAGCGTCTTCGTCCCCAGGCTGCACGGCACTTGCTGGGTGGCGGTGGCGGAATACTGGTCACACGCCGAGCCCTGGTTGACGCCGTCGATGCTGGCCTGGACGATGCCGCGGTTGAAGTTGGACTTGTAGAGCATCTTGACGTCGTAGGTTCCGGCGGCGACGTTCGGCAGCGTGAACTCGATCCACGCGCCCGCCGCGGGCGTTCCGGAGAGCTGCACGTACTGGCCGTTGCTGGCGCCGGCTTCGGAGGTCACCTGGCTTCCGGTCGCCGACGCCGTCCGCGCCAGCGACTCGGCCTCGAACGTCACGGTGAGCGCGCTGGACGTGGTTTCGACGGCGTCGTCGGGTCGGCGTTCGCCGCAGGTCGCCGCAAGCGACACCACCACCAGGCTGACGACCAACGGTCCGGATTTCCGAGCGGGGCTATTCATGAGCTCATTTCCTTCGCGCTGAAAATTGCGCGCCATTCATATACCCGGAACCAGGACCTATGATCGCGGCCGACAGCGAGGGTATCGTGACAGGAATGCGACGGCGTCCGTTCCGATGGCGGGTGCCCGTTTGCGTCGTCGTCGCGATTTTCGCGTCCTGCAGCAGGAAGGCGGAGAAACCGGCAGGCCGCCCGGAGGCGCTCGCCGCCTGTCTCGACGGCTGCCTCAAGCAGGCCCCGCAGGCGCCTCCGTCCCAGGAACACCGGCGGGCGTGCGACCAGCTCTGCGGCTGCATCATTGATGAGATGTTCCAGGCCGACGGAACGCGCCGGAAGGATCCCAAGCTGCTGCCCGACGTGAGCGTCGCGTGCGTCCAGAAAGTGCTGCCGGCGCCGAGCGGGCCCTCCGGGGCCGTCGCGGACGACGATTCAGAAGACGACGATTCAGAGGATGAAGCGCCGCCGCCGAGAAACGAGCGCGAACCGGCAGTTCATCCGGACCTGACGAAGTTAGCCGGAAAGGCCCATCCAGATCCCCGTCTGGCTCTCGGGCCCACCCTCGTCACCGGCAAGGGCTGCGGCAACGCCTCGCGGTTGCCGCGCCTGACATTCGAGGTGCGCACGGCACGTGTCCGCGTGCCCGGCCAGACGGTTGGCTGGCGCTTCCCGTGGAACTGGGGTCGCCCGCTCGCGGAGCGGCGGGACGTCATGGCGCTGTCGATCGGCGCGAACTACAGCGGCATCATTCCGGTCTTCGAGATTTTCGTCGCTCCCCGCTGCGACAGCTACGACACCTTGCCGGTCTTCGAAAGGCTGGCGGCCCGCAGTCTCATCGATCTCGCCCCGCAGGCTGACACCGTCGATCAGGTGCGGCGCGGAGGCTGGAAAATCGAGCAAGGGGGGCCAAACAAGGCGAGCTCGATCGTCCACACCGCCGTGATCTCGACCCCGAAAGGCCCGCGCCGCGTCTGGCTCTACACGACGAAGCTCGCGGAATCGAAGTCCTTCAGCGTGCACGCCGCGGGCGCCTGTCCGGGTCTGGAGCCGGGCAGCAATTTCGTGAATATGTGCGAGGGCGACTATTTCACGATGTTGAAGGCGCTGACCGCGCAGGATCCACTGCCATCGATTCCGATACTCTCGCCTTGAATCGCGTCGGCGACGAACTTAGGCTCGGACCCTTGGCGCTGGAGGTTCAGATGCGCAGCACGGCAAACAGACGTTCCCGTACCAGCCGCCCCGGTGCGCGCGCGACGGCGCTGGCGCTCGCCAGCCTCTTCGCGGCCAGTGGGTTGACCACGCGCGCGGGGCAGGCGGCACCCGCGGACAAACCGGACAAGCCGGACAAAGCGGAGAAGCAGGCGGCGGCGGCCAAGACGCTGGCGGCGGCCAAAGAGGAGGCGGCCAAGGCGGCGGCGGCGGCCGAGGCCGCGGCCAAGATCCCGATCCCGGTGCTCGAGGGCGGTCGCGTGGTCGCCCAGAAGACGCCCGAGGAGGCGCGCAAGGAAGGCTACACCGTCATCGATCTTTCGGACGACTGGCTGCCGTACGTCTTTTCGGAGACGCCCGACAAGCCGCAGCCGCTGCGGCCGTATCTGCTCGACCTGGCCAACGGGCGGACGAAACCGAGCGGGAAATACGCGCGCGCGAGAGAGGACCGTTTCTTCGAGGTCTTCGGGATCTTCCCCAGCCTGAACCTGGTGCGGCGGCGGCTGGCGGACAAGAAGCGCCACGCCTGCCACGAGAAGGTGAAGGACGGGGTGCTCGAGGAGCTGTCGCCCAAGAACGTGATTCCGCCGGAGGAGCTGGAGAAGATTCCGAACCCCAATCCCGCGACGCGCGAGGAGACGCCCATGGTGACGACCGGGCGAACCATCTCGCCGCGGCCCTTGACCGAGCAGGAACACCGGGCCGTGATCGCGATGCAGGCCCACCTGCGCTGCGAGGACATGCTGCGCGGCAAGGCGACGCCGGGCCGGATGGATCGCTGGACCTCCGAGGGCCTGAAGGTCTACCAGCACCTTCATCAGCTCGCGGACAACTCGAAGATCGATCTCGATACCCGCACCGTGCTGCTGGGCGACAGCCGCGAGCACGACTTCCGGCTCTTGCTGCGCGTGCTGCGCGAGCGGCTCGTCGACGCGACCGGGCTGCTCGAGGACGGCTCGGCCGTCGGCGCCCAGGGTCAGGTGCAGGGGCGTGTGCTGGACAGCCCCGAGTTCCAGCCCCTGGCGGCGCAGACGGACAAGCCGACTTCCAGTCCGCCCGCGGCGACGGCGCAAACGGTCTCCACGTCCAGCGCACCGGCCGCCGCGCAGAAACCAGCGGCCGCCGAGGCGAATGCCAAGATCGTCCCGGCGGCGGATCTGATCTCGCCGGCCACGCAGGCGGCCAGCGAGGCGCTCGGCTGGAAATCGCCCGACGCCGTCCTCGCGAGCACGATCGTGGCCCCTCCGGTCGTGAGCAAGAAGGCGCGCAAGCCGAAGGGACTGGCGCTGCTGCCCGCGGCCGTCGCGATCAAGCTGCCTCCGGTGCCCTCCTATCACGGCCCGAAGATGGAGCTGCGCGCGGAGATCGATCGCGGAGAGGTGGTTCTGGCCAAGCCGAAGTTCGACAAGGACGGACACAAGAAGTGGAAACCTCCGGTCGCCGACCGCCCGACGATCACGCTGTACGCGAAGGCGGGCGATCACGAGGTGGCCCTTTGCCGCTGGCCGACCACCATCGGCGGCTGGAAGACGTTCGAGAAGAAAGACGGCACCATGGCGCTCAAGTACAAGGACTCCGTCACGGGCGACGCGCTCTGGTCCGAGGTCCTGGCCACGCCGACCTGGCACCCGGCGCCCGGCATGCCCACCAAGAGATTGCTCATCAAGGTCGGCGACACGTTCCAGCCGAAGACGGAGATCATCGGCCCCGGCTACCGCGCGGCATACGGGCTGGTGGCGCTCCCGCACCTCCAGATCATGAGTCGGAACGAGAAGGGCGAACCGGAGCTGATGGACCTCCGCATCCGGACGCACGGCACGCCCGGCTACCGTTCGGTCAAGCGCGGCGAGAGCAACGGCTGCCACCGGCTGCACAACTTCGAGGCTCTCCGGCTGGCCAACTTCATCGTCAAGCACCACGAGCACACGCGCGACGGCCTCGTGCCCGAGGATTACGAGCGGCACCTTTCGTTCCACGGGCAGGACGTGGCGCTCGAAAGCGAGTCCAAAGGCTACCGCTTCAAGCTGACGCCGCCCGTGCCGGTCACCGTGCTCGAGGGCGACATCAAAGGCGACCCCAAGTCCGTCAAGCACATGGTGCCGCTGGCTACGGTCCCGTAGGGGCGGCTACTTGTCGGACATCTGAATCAACCCGCGGAAGAACTGGACGGCGCCGACGGCGATCGCGCCCCACCAGATGACGTAGGAGCCGCCTTTCTCGGCCACGCTGCTGTAGGTGTAGGCGGTGAGGGCGATCCCGAGCGCGCAGATGAAGGCGCCCATGATCATGTGGCGCCTGCCCGCGACGCGGCGCTCGTTCTTCGCCTTGTCGGCGCGCTCGACGATCGAGCTGGCCGCCGCGGCATCGAACCCCTGCGCGCGCAGCACCTCTTCGACCTTTGCCCGCGGCATGCCCTGGCGCAAGACGTCCTTCGCGTAGCTCATCGCCCGCTCGAGAGCGTCCGGGGCGACCGCGCCGCTTTCCCCCTGTGAAGGTCCAAATCCCGCCATGGTGTCCTCCCGGGACGACTGTAACCGAACCTCGCCGGGGCGGTCATTTGGAAGGGGGCGCGTGCCCCACGGCTGAGTTCCGCGCTAAACTGGGGGCCTAACCTTCTGAAGTGAGGCTCACCATGTCGAGGGACCCGGGGCGCGTCGGGTTTTCGGTGATCGCTCTCGTCGTCGGCGCTGGCGTTGTCCTCGCCGCGTGCACGCCGAGCGCCCCGTATTTGCCTCCGCACCCCGCGATCACCGACGGCGGGTTGACTCTGCCGCCCGACGGAGGGACGAAGCCACCGCCCGACGACGGAGGCACGAATTGCAGTTCGGGGGACGCGTCGCTGCCGATCATGGGCGTGGGCATCCCGCCGCAGATCCCGGCCACGGTCTCGTCGACGAAGCCCGTTCCGGCGCTCTCGGGCGGGACATTGCTGGCGCTCGCCGACGGCACGCTTGCGGCCAGCGATCCAGAGCGCGACCAGATGTACCTGGTGGATGCCTCGGCCCGGACGGTTCGCACCGTGACGCTCGCGGCGGGGGATGAGCCCGGCCGACTCGTCGAGGATGCGGCCGGTCTCGTCCACGTCCTCACGCGCCGCGGGGGCGCGGTGGTCACCGTCGACGCCAGCGCCGGAACGGTCAGCACCCGCCGCGACGTCTGCTCGGCGCCGCGCGGGATCGCCTACCAGCCCGACACCGATCAGCTGCACGTCGCCTGCGCCGGCGGCGAGCTGGTGTCACTGCCCGCGGCGGGCGGCGCCGCGACCCGGACCGTGATGCTCGACCGCGATCTGCGAGATGTCGTGATCGGCGCCAACGGCTCGCTCCTCGTCAGCACCTTCCGGAAGGCCGAGGTGCTCGTCGTCGGCGCGGACGGCACGATGTCGTCGCGGCTCGTGCCCGGATCGGGCCAGGTGCCGACGGTCATGGGGATGCCGGAGATGCGGACCCCGTCGGTGGCGTGGCGGATGGTGCCGTACGATGCGACGGCGGGCAGCGTCCTCATGCTTCACCAGACCGGCGTCGTCGACACGGTCAACCCGGCAGGCGGCGGGTATGCCGGCATCAAGGGTTGCGGCGGGATCGTCCAGCCCGGCGTGTCGGTGATGACGCCGGGGGCAGATCCCCCGCAGGTGGCGAGCGGCCTCGGAAACCTGACGCTGGCCATCGACGTCGCGCTGACCTCCGATCACAAGAAGATCGCGTTCGCGGTCGCCGGCAACACTTCGGTGCAGGGCCCGGCCGTCGTCGAGGAGCTGGCGAGCTCCGTGGTGGACGCGCCGCCCGTGAGCTGCGGAGGCACGGGCAACGATGTCACGAGCCAGCCGCCGGGACAGGTGGTCGCGGTCGCCTACGCGCCGTCGGGCGTGCTGTACGCCCAGACGCGCGAGCCCGCGCTGATCTGGCGCGCCGACACCGCCGCGACGATCAGCCTAGCGTCGGACTCGCGCGCCGACACCGGCCAGTTCCTGTTTCACGTCAACGCGGGTGGCGGTCTGGCCTGCGCCTCCTGCCACCCGGAGGGGGGCGAGGACGGACGGGTCTGGAACTTCGCCTGCGCGGGTGCGCGCCGGACGCAATCGGTCCGCGGCGGGATCAGTGCGACGGCGCCCTTCCACTGGGACGGCGCCGAGAAGGACTTCTCGCACCTGATGGACGACGTCTTCACCGGACGAATGGCGGGACCGCTGCTCGCGGCGGATCAGAAGAACGTCCTGCAGTCCTGGATCGACACGATCCCGGCGATGCCGCAGACGGCCGGCCTCGATGCATCGGCGGTCGCTCGCGGCAAGGCGCTGTTCGAGGATCCGAGGTTCGCTTGCGCGACCTGTCACGCCGGCGCGCTGTTCACCAACAACCTGACCGTCGACGTCGGCACGGGGAGGTCCTTCCAGGTGCCGTCGCTGCGCGGCGTCTCCTGGCGGGCGCCCTTCATGCACAACGGCTGCGCCGCGACGCTCGCCGACCGGTTCGGCGCGTGCGGCGGAGGCGACACGCACGGCGCGACCTCGATGCTGACGAGCGCCCAGATTGGCGACCTCACAACCTACCTGCAGTCGCTCTAGCAGAGGCGCGCGATGAACAGGCGGCTGATTCCGATCGTGGGCCTGGGGCTGGTATTCGGGTGCGAGCGCGGCACGCTCGCGCCCGATGGGGGCGCGAGCGGCGGCACCGCGGGCACCACGGGTACCGCGGCAACGGGCGGCGCCGCCTCCGGCGGTACGGGCGGCGGTGGAACACCGGCGACGTGCCCCGCCACCTGCGAGACCCCCGCCGGAACCGTCGCCACGTTCGCGACCGTCCGGGACGTCACCGCGGCGCTCGCTGGCGTCTGGCAGATCTGCGCGGGCGGCGGGAGCGCGTTCATCGATGCGCCGGCCGACGCGATCGGCGTCGAGTTCGGGCCGGCTGCGCCGACGGCGAATGCATCCGACCCGACCCTCGCCGGCAACATGTACTACCTCGTTCAAGGCGGCGGCGGACTGGTTCGCGGCGTCGGCTTCGCCTACCAGGTGATTTACGACGTGATCCCCATCGGCAACGGGGCGTACCAGCTGACCATCCAGATCACGCCCAACAGCTTCTTCAACAGCAGCATCCGCTACTCGCCCTGTCCGCGGGAGTTCGAGATCGACGACATCGACTCCGGTGGCCGGGCGATCCTCGTGGGCGGCAGCCCCGGCGACACCGGCGCCGGCGGCACCGGTGGCGGCGGCGCAGGCGGAGGCGGAGCGGGCGGCGGCTCGACACCGCCGCCAACTTGCCCCTCGACGTGTGACATGCCGGCCGGGACCGTCTACTCGTTCGCGACCGCCCAGGGCGCCACCGCGTCGCTGGCGGGGCTCTGGCAGATCTGCGCGGGAGGCCTGGACGCGTTCATCGGCGCGCCGGCCGATACGATCGGCATCGAATTCGGGCCGCCCGCGCCGGTGGGCAGCGCCATGGTTTACGGCGGCAACATGTACTACCTGGTTCAGGGAAGCGCCGGGCCCGTCCGAGGTGCCGGGTTCGATTACCAGCTGACGTATGACGTGGCCGAGACCGGATCGTTCTTGCAGATCGATTTCCACCCGACGCCCAACAGCGGGTACGGCGGCAGCTTCCGGTACTCGCCGTGCCCGCGGGAGTTCGAGATCGACAACACGACCCTCGACGGTCGGGCGGTCATCGTTCCCTTCTGATCCCGCGCACTGCCTCATCTGGTTTGCACATGTCACGCAGGTTGCGCAGTTCGTGCGCCCCCTGGCCCCGGAAAGATGCGGGCTTGGCATTGGCCCAATTCGTGCCTATCCATCCCGCCATGTTCAGCAAAGGATCGACTTGGCCGCCTGCAGCACCGGCGCGCGCGCGCGTACTTTCCGGATCTGTGGCCCCGACGAGCAGCGATCGACCCGAAAGCGGCCGGCCGCCCGCGGAGTCAGCAACGGTCGCCCACGCCGACAATCGCCCGGCCGAATCCCACTGGGAATCCGTCATCGATCGCGCGACCGACTGAACGCGCGAAAAAGGTCGATTGCCGCGCGACCTGGGGAGGGGGCCGACGTCGTAGAGCCCGATGTCTCACGAACGCGTCGCGCGCGCTCTGGCCGGTCTGTCGTTTTCTGTCCTGCTGACCCTGATGGGGGCGTCGTGCGGCGGTGGCGCCAAGAAGGCCGCCCCCGACGGCGGCCAGGCGCCGAGCTGCCAGAACAGCCTCGATTGTCCGTCGAGCATGGTGTGCGATCGATCGATCGCCCAGTGCGTCGGTTGCGTCACCGCGTCCGATTGTCCCGACAACAACGACTGCACGGCGCGGCAGTGCGTCCCGTTCGTCCCGTGCGCCAACTCGCTCGATTGTCCGAAGGATCAAGTCTGCGACACGACGGCGGGCCGCTGCGTCGCCTGCCTCGCCGACGCGGACTGCGCCGACCCCAAGCAGACGTGCGTCGCCAACACCTGCCGCACCAAGTGCGCTTCTGATCGGACCTGCACGCCGCTCGGCCTGCTCTGCGACCTGTCGACCGGATCGTGCGTTCGTTGCGTGACCGGTGCCGATTGTCCGGCCGGCCAGTACTGCCAGGCGAACGAGTGCGTGAAGTCGGTCTGCGTCGCGAACCAGACGACGTGCATGCTGAATGCAGTCGCGACCTGCGACTCGATGGGCGGTGGCTTCGTCGGCACCGCGGTGCCGTGCGATCCGCAGATCTGCGTGACCGGCGCGTCCGGTGCTCGCTGCGCCGACGCGCCTCCCGACGGAGGCGCGGGCGGCACGAGCGGGACCGGCGGAACGGGTGGAAGCGCCAGCGGCGGGACGACCGGCGCGGGTGGCGGGAGCACGGCGGGCACGACCGGCGCCGGCGGCGGCGGCCCGGGCGGGACGACCGGCGCGGGCGGCAGCGCCGGCAGCTCGGGAGCG
>DATFXS010000854.1:0-3626 GCA_035315605.1 Polyangia bacterium | reverse complement strand
CCGCCGATCGGCGAGCTGTAGACGGTGCCGTTCGGGAACGCCGCGATCTCGCGAATGGGGGTGTCCAGTTCGGGACAGGTCGCGGTCGTCCCGAGACCCGCGACCTCGGGGACGAACCGTGACGACGCGAAGACGACGTGGCCGACGGTCGAATCGTCGCGCACGCTCATCGCCGTGATGCCGACCGAGCCGAGGCTGGTGGCCGGGAACGGGCTTGGGAACGGCGCGATGAAGCGCGGCCCGGGCATGGTCACGGTGGGATTGCCTGGGTCGTTCGTTTTGCCGAAGAGCGGCGTGATGTCGAAAAGCGAGAAGCCGCCGCTGAACGGCCGCGCGGTGCTCCCGGTCAGGTGGCCGATGAACAGGAGGCCGTTGGCGTCGTCGATCGCGAGGGCGTACGGCTCGTCAGGCAACGGCACCTTTGTCTGCTCCGCGCCCATCATCGGCGCCGCCAGCATCGACGCAGCCTCGATGATCCGGTGGTCGGCGTTACACAGCGCGAAGTCCTCCGTCGGCAGCGGCGCGCCCGGGGGCGTGGTGCAGTTGAACGTCGGCGGCGACGCGGCCGGATCGCCCGGATCCGGCGCGACGTCGATCCAGGTCAGCGACGTGTCGCCGCGAACGCCGATCAGCAGGCGATCGGTCGTCTGCGAAAAGTCCGCCGTGGCACAGACCGAGCAGTAGACCGGGCAGCTCGCCTGCTGAAGGACCATCCCCGCCGCGAAGCTGCCGATCCGGACGTTGCCCTGCCCCCTCGGTTTCTGCATCGTCGGGTCGTCGTCGGAGGCGGCCTGGACGTCGCTGCCGATGTAGTGACGCTCGTCGCAGTTGAGGATGTTGTTGTCGACGGCGTCCCAGCAGCACTTGTGCATCAGATCGCCGCGCGGGTTCGGGTCGTCGACCAGCGTGCAATTCGGCCACGTCGTCATGCCCTGCGGCGGCCCCTGCCGATCGGTCGCGGCCCTGTTGAGGCTGAGCGCGATCAGCGTGCCGTCGTTGTAGCGAAGGTCGGCGTTCGAGTTGGTGACGATGAGCCAGTCGCTGTTTCGGTCCAGGACCGCGCTGGCTGGATAGGCGATGGTGTCGGGCGGCGGCGCCACGCCGGCCTGGTTCAGTCCGCACGCGGGCAGCCACGCGCACGCCGCGAGCAGCAGGGCTTGCGCGGGCGCGTGGGCGCGGTTCATGGGCCGTGGGTTCGACCTGTTCGAGGCTCGTCGGGTTGTCTTGGTCCGGCGCTGCCCCTAGGCCTTCAACGCCGCCTGCGCCGCCGCCAGCCGCGCGATCGGCAGCCGGTACGGCGAGCACGACACGTAGTCGAGCCCGATCTCGTTGCAGAATTCGACCGACGACGGGTCGCCGCCGTGCTCGCCGCAGATGCCGAGCTTCAGCTTCGGCTTGACCCCCCGGCCCAGGCCGACCGCCGTCTTCATCAGCGTGCCGACGCCCTTGCGGTCGATGCTGACGAACGGATCCACCGCGTAGATGTCCTGCGCCTGGTAGGCGGCCAGCACGCGCGGCACGTCGTCGCGCGACAGGCCGAACGTGGTCTGGGTCAGGTCGTTGGTGCCGAACGAGAAGAACTCGGCGGTCTCGGCGATCTCGTTCGCGGTGACGGCCGCGCGCGGGACCTCGATCATCGTGCCGACGGTGTAGTCGACCTTGCGGCGCTTCTCGGCGAACACCAGCTCCGCCGTCTTGCGCACCAGGGCCGCCTGCAGGTCCAGCTCCTTCTTCGTTCCGACGAGCGGGATCATCACCTCGGGGTACACCTTGCCACCCTCGGCAGCCAGGTCGCAGGCCGCCTCGAAGATGGCGCGCGCCTGCATCTCGGTGATCTCCGGATACGTGATGCCGAGCCGGCAACCGCGGTGCCCGAGCATCGGGTTCGACTCCTTCAGCTCATCGATGCGCGCGTGGATCTCGTCGACCGACTTGCCGGTCGCCTGCGCCAGCTCGCGCACGCCCGCCTCGTCGTGCGGCAGGAACTCGTGCAGCGGCGGATCCAGCGTCCGGATCGTCACCGGGCGGCCGGCCATCGCCTTGAAGATGCCGTGGAAGTCCTCACGCTGGAACGGCAGCAGCTTCGCGAGCGCCGAGCGGCGGTCGGCCTCGTTCTCGGCGACGATCATCTCGCGCATCGGGCCGATCTTCCCCTCGCCGAAGAACATGTGCTCGGTGCGGCAGAGGCCGATGCCCTCGGCGCCGAACGCCACCGCCGCCTCCGACTGGTCGGGTTGATCGGCGTTGGCGCGTACGCGTAGGCGGCGCGCCGCGTCCGCCCAGCCCATCAGCTTGGCGTAGCGCTGGAAGACCGGCGCTTCCTTCGCGTCCAGGTTCTTCTCGATGAGAACCCGGATCACCTCCGACGGCGTCGTGTCGACGCGGCCGTTGATCACCTCGCCGGCGAAGCCGTCGATCGAGATCCAGTCGCCCTCCTTGACGACGACCGTCCCCTTCGCGGTCGTCACCTTCATCTGGCGCGCGTGGTAGTCGAACGACAGCGCGTCGCAGCCGACGATGCAGACCTTGCCCATCTGCCGCGCTACCAGCGCCGCGTGGCTGGTCATGCCGCCGAACGCCGTCATGAAACCGAGCGACGCGTTCATGCCGCGGATGTCCTCCGGGCTGGTCTCGTGGCGGCACAGGATCAGGTTGGTCTCGCCCTTGGCCGCCAGCGCCTCCGCCTCGTCGGCGAAGAACACGACCTTGCCCGTCGCCGCGCCCGGCCCGGCCGGCAACCCCTTGGCGAGCAGCCGCCCGCTCTCGATCGCCGCCTTCTTCGCCGCCGGCAGGAAGACCGGCCGCAGGAGCTGGTTCAGCGCCTCCGGCTCCACGCGCCGCAGCGCCTCCTCCTTCGGAATCAGTTTCTCTTCCACCATCTCGACGGCGATGCGCACGCCCGCGAAGCCGGTCCGCTTCCCGTTCCGGCACTGCAGCATGTACAGCTTGCCATTCTCGATCGTGAACTCGATGTCCTGCATCTCCTTGTAGTGCTTCTCGAGTTTCTTGCGGATGTCGAGCAGCTGCTTGTAGGCCTGGGGCAGCACGTTCCCCAGCGCCTCGATCTTCTCGGGCGTGCGGATGCCGGCCACGACGTCCTCGCCCTGCGCGTTCACCAGGAACTCGCCGTAGAAGACGTTCTCGCCGCTGGCCGGATCGCGCGTGAAGCAGACGCCGGTCGCGCTGTCGTTGCCCTTGTTGCCGAACACCATCGCCTGGACGTTGACGGCCGTGCCCCACTCCGCCGGGATGTTGTTGAGGCGCCGGTAGAGATTCGCGCGGTCGTTCTGCCACGACTGGAACACCGCCTTGATGGCGCCTTCCAGCTGCGCGTACGGATCGTTCGGGAAGTCGATGCCGAGGCGCTTCTTGATCTCGGCCTTGAACTCGGTGACGAGCTCCTTCAGGGCGTCGGCCGGCAGATCCGAATCCAGCTTCACGCCGCGGGCCTTCTTCTTCGCCGCCAGGATCTCGTCGAACGGATCGTGGTCTTCCTTCTTCTCGGGCTTGAGGCCCAGCACGACGTCGCCGTACATCGCGACGAAGCGGCGGTAGCTGTCGTAAGCGAAGCGTTCGTTGCCCGACTTCGCCGCCAGCCCCTCGGCCGTCTTGTCGTTGAGGCCGAG